>JANLWM010000360.1:0-9505 GCA_031364525.1 Chloroflexota bacterium
CTCACCCGGACCACGGGTGTTGATGCCACCGCCCAGCCGTGACATCTCGCGGCCGAGACCCTGGAGCCGCGGCATCCGGTACTCCATCTGCGCAAGCTCGACCTGCAGCTGCCCTTCCTTGGACCGCGCATGGCGGGCGAAGATGTCGAGGATCACGGCGGAACGGTCAATGACCCGGGCGTCCAGGAGACCCTCAAGGTTCTTCTGCTGCGCGGGCGACAGCTCGTCGTCGAACACCATGAGGTCGGCGCCGGTCCGCGCGCGCTCGAGCGCCAGCTCCTCCGCCTTGCCCTTCCCCACCCAGGTGTTCCGATCGGGCGTGCGGCGATGCTGCGTGGCGCGCCCGACCACCGTGCCGCCCGCGGCGATCACCAGTGTCGCGAGCTCGTCGAGCGAGTCCTCGGCCTCCAGCGCGTTGCCCTGCTGCTCGAGACCGACGAGGAACGCGCGCTCGGCCGGAGCGGCCGTGTCGAAGGTCATTGCTCAGATGTCCCCTTGAAATACATATTCGGCCGGCCCGGCGAGCTCATAGCGAGCGCCTCGGGCGCGGACCACCAGTGTCCCACCAGGGAGCCGCACCCGGACCGTATCGCTCGTCACGTCCCCGCGGGCGGTCGCGGCCGCGACGGCTGCGCACGCGCCGGTACCACAGGCAAGCGTCTCGCCGGCGCCGCGTTCGTGGACCCGGAGCGTGATCTCCGCCGGACCGCGACCCCGAACGGCCGCCACGTTCGCCGGGCCGGCGAGGGCGGTCGACGCAGCGGCGAGGGCTTCGAGGTCGAGGCGCGCCGGATCGTCGACGAAGACGACGACGTTCGGGTTCCCGACGCGGACCTCACGGGCCTCGTACTCACGACCTCCGACGGCGACCCGAAGCGGCGAGCCAAGCTGCGGCGCATCGAGCTCGACCGTGTAGCCCTCGGCGTCGCGCCAGGCCCTGACGATGCCGCTCTTCGTGTCCAGCTCCAGCGAGTCGCCGCCGTAGCGCTCGAGAAGGTACCGCGCGACGCAGCGTGAGCCGTTGCCGCAGGCATCCGCGATCGAGCCGTCCGCGTTGTGGATCACGAGCGGCCAGCGCGTCCCCTTCGGTGTGCCGATCACGAGAAGGCCATCGGCGCCGATGCCGGTGCGACGGTCGCACAGCGTGCGCGCCCGGGCTGCGTCGATCTCGACGCGGCCATCGTGCTCGTCGAAGACGATGAAGTCGTTGCCGCAGCCGTGCATCTTCGTGAACTTCATGCGATCGCGTGCTCCAACGCGCTCAGCGGGTCGACCTCGAGCGGATCGACCCAGCGGATGTCCGGATCGCGCCGGAACCAGGTCATCTGCCGCCGGGAGTACGCCCGGACATCCTTCGCGGTCGCCTGGATCGCATCCTCGAGCGACGCATCCCCCCGCAGGTGCGCGGCCCAATGGACGTAGCCGTGGGCGCTCATGCTGGGAAGGCTCGGATCGATGCCCCGCTCGACCAGCCGAGCGGTCTCCGCGAGGACGCCGTTCGCGGCCATCTGCCGGACCCGCGCCATGATCCGCTCGTCGAGCCATGCTCGTGGCGGATCCAAGCCGATGCGCGGACAGGTGATGCGCTCCCCACGCTGCGCCGGGACCCGTCCTGCGAGCATCGCGAGCTCCAGATATCGCACCACCCGCCGGGCGTTCCGCGCATCGACCCGTTCGGCCGCCGCCGGATCGATCGCCGCGAGCTCGCGGTGCAGCGCGGCACCGCCCTCGGCAGATGCCCGGGCCTCGAGGGACGCGCGGATCTCCGGGTCGGTCGGCGCTTCGTCGAATGCAAGACCGTCCAGCAGCGCTCGGACGTAGAGACCGGTCCCGCCGACGACATACGCGGTGTGCCCGCTGTCCCTGACGACCGCGAGGGCCGCGCGGCCATCAGCCTGATAGCGGGCGGCGTCGTACACGGTGCCGGGATCGACGAGATCGATGCAGTGATGGCGGACGCGCCGCTGCTCCTCCTGCGTCGGCTTCGCGGTCCCGATGTCCATGCCGCGGTAGACCTGGCGCGAGTCGGCCGACACGATCTCGCCGCCGGTGCCTTCCGCGGCGCGCAGCGCGAGGCCGCTCTTCCCCGACGCGGTCGGCCCCACGATCGCGACGATGTTCACTGCGGCGCCTCGATCGCGGACAGCGCGCTCCGCGCGGACGCAAGGCCGGCCGCGTCGGGATCACGCTCCCCGTACCGCAGCTCTTCGTACAGCCGGACGAGGCCCGCAGCCACCGCGAACCGCGGTCCGTGACCCACCGCGCGATCGTGATGCTCCGCAGGGGTCTCCCCTACCGCTCGCCAGCTCACGCCGGAGTCGGCCGCGCGCGCGAGGTAGCGCCAGTAGAGCGCCCGGAGCGCCCCGGCTGGCGTGCCGTCGTCCAGCGGGGGCCGGGGGTAGCTGGAGCGGCGCGGCAGGAGACCGGCGAGGAACGCTCCGAGACCCTCCCCCGGCATCGACTCGCGATCGAGCGTCGCGCCTTCGGGCAGCGACTGCCGGCGTTCGCGGGTCATGCGGTCGACGAGGATCACGACCGCGATGAGCGCGAATGCCGCGACGAGCAGCTCCACGGCGCCGATCACGAATGGCCGGCTGGCCTCGATCTGCCGGATCGCTTCGGCCTCCTCGCGCTCGGTCAGGGGAACCGTGGGCGGCAGGATGCGCGGAAGGCCCTTCCCGTTGAACAGGGCCCGAAAGAGCTCGACGAACAGGGCGGCGACGTAACCGAGCATGAGGAGAACGCCATACAGGAGGTCACCGACGATCGGGGCGACGGTCTTTCCGCCGCGCTCGATCAGATCGCCGGCCAGAGGCGCAAGGAACGCCCCGACCACCGAGACGATCGCGAGCAGGACCGCGCTCCCTGAAGCCGTCGTTCGGCTGATGCCGCCACGGGCGTCACGCCCGGCCATTGCGAGCTCCTCGGCGGACCGCGCCAGGGACAGCGCGACCCCCGCACCGGCGATCGCCGCGAGCCCGGCGATCATCAGCCCGGTCCGATCGTGCGTGCCCGGCAGGATCGAAGCGAGAGCGATCGCGGCGATCGCGGTAAATCCGGCGTTCCGCGCATCCGTCCAGCGGACGAGCCCGCGCGCGACGCTCAGGTTGCGCCACACGAAGGCCTCCCCAAGGATCCCAAAGAGCACGACGCGCGTCAGGATCTCAAGCCCGTCCGGATGCGTGTTCGCGTTCACGACCCCGTACGCCGCGGCACCCGCGATCGCCACAAGGGCGATGGTCATGTTCTGACGATCCGCCCGCGCGTCGCGAAGCACGCTCGCGAGCAGGACGCCCGCACCGGCGAGCGCGAGGGCGGCGGCGACGACCGGTACGGGTCGCTCGCCGCGCAGCGCCACCTGCGCCATCGCGAGGAGCGCCGCGAATAGCGTGCCCTCGAGGACGCAGCGCGCCACGAGGACCGCTCCGAAGGTCGTCTGCGCGCTAGCCCGTGGCACGACGCGTCCCGAGGTGCAACGAGTCGAGGGTGATGTCGGCCGCGTGGAGACGCGCCCGCACGCCCTCGGCCGGCTCCTCGATCGCGACGACGAGCACTCGGTGGTGCGCCCGGCGCAGTGCGATCAGCGCGCCGGCGAGATGCGTGCCCACGGCCGGGGTCACGCAGACGAGTGTCGCGCCCCAGGGGAGCCGTCCGCGCTCGCGAAGGAAGACCGCTTCCGGGGAGTTCGACGCGTATGGTCCAAGACGCGCCAGGATCTCCAGGCTGCGCGTGAGCGGTCGCGGTCCCCGGCCGAGGGCGGAGCGCGGCCGCTCGTGGGTGACGTTGTCGATCCCGTTCGTCACCAGACCGATCTGACGACCCGCATCGGCGGCGTGGCGCATGAGCTCGACCGTGGCCGAGATCACGGTCTCAGCTTCGTCCGGGTCTGCTTGGATCCAGTATTGGTCGTATGTCGCGACATTGAGAAGGAACACGGCGTCGAGGCTCGTCGCCGGCTCGTACTGCTTCGTGTGGAGCGACCCGAGCCGCGCCGACGCCTTCCAGTGGATCTCCTTCCGCGGATCCCCGCTGCGATGTTCACGCACCCCCCGGAAGCGGAGCGGGTCCGGTAGGAGCCCGCGTTTGGTCGCCGTTTCCGCCAGCGGGCGGAGGGACGGGCGGTGGTGATCCGCGACGCTCAGCGGCTTTGGGTACACCACGATCGAGGGCGATCCCGGCCAGCTTGCCTCGACGTGCGAGAACCCGAGCCAGTCGCCGCTGCGTAGCCGGAGCGGCCCGATCTCGTACGCCCCCCTTCGGATCGCGCGAAGCGGGAACACGAGCACGACGCGCTCGTGGCCCTTTGGCGAAAAGCCGGCGCCGACCGACCCGCGCGACGTCCCGGCGACCGCGGACTCGGGATCGATGCCCTCGGGCAGCACCAGCCGGATCTCCAACCAGGGCATCGGGATCGGCTTGCGGTTCGCGATCGTGATGCGCGCCATCAGGAGATCGCCGGCCACCATCCGCGACGGTTCGAGCTCGCACGTGACCTCGACCCCACGGAGCGCCACGCGGGCGCTGAACTCCGACACCAGCCATCCCGCGAGCGCCGCAGCGGCCGCGACAAGGACGACCGGCTCGCGCGTGAGCGCCGCGACAAGGAGAAGCACGGGGAAGACCGGCCAGGGATACGACCCGGTGCGTTCGACGGTCATGCGACCGGCCGCGGCTCCTCTGCCGGAACGGGCACGCGGCCGAGGACCTCCGCCACCACCGCTGCCGGCGTGCGCCCCCGCATCTGCGCGTCGGCGTCGAGGAAGAGCCGGTGCCGCAGGACCGCCGGCGCCTGGTGCTTCACGTCGTCCGGCAGGACATAGTCGCGGCCCTGGATCGCCGCACGAGCCTGCGACGCGCGGAACAGCGCGATGGATGCGCGCGGGCTGGCGCCGAGCTCGACGCCCTGGAGCCCGCGCGTGGCCCGCGTGATCGCGGCGATGTATCGGCGGATCGCGCCACCGACGCGGATGGCCTGCACGGATTCGCGGAAGCCGGCGAGCGCAGCCCTATCGAAGAGCGGCGCGAGGGTCCCCGTGTCAACGCTCGCCGCACCGTGCAGGCGCAGCATCTCGTCCTCGTCCTGATCCGTCGGGTACCCGAGCTGCAGCAGGAAGAGGAAGCGGTCGAGCTGCGCCTCGGGCAGGGGGAACGTCCCCTCGAGCTCGATCGGGTTTTGGGTCGCGATCACGAAGAACGGATCCGGCAGCGGGTGGGTGGTGTCATCCACCGTCACCTGCCGCTCCTGCATCGCCTCAAGGAGGCTGGATTGCGCGCGAGGCGTCGCCCGGTTGATCTCATCCACGAGGACGACATTCGCCATGAGCGGCCCGGCCCGGTACTCGAACCGGCCCTCCCGCTGGTCGTAGATCGACACCCCGGTGACGTCGGATGGCACGAGGTCCGGCGTGCACTGGATGCGCTGGAACGCCAGATCGAGCGATCGTGCGACCGAGCGGGCCAACAGCGTCTTCCCCACTCCCGGCACGTCGTCCAGGAGCACGTGGCCGTCGACCAGCAATGCGGCGAAGAGCTGCTCGACCGATCCGGCTTTGCCGACGACGACCCGACCGACCTGCGCGACCAGCTGCTGGGCAGCGTCCCTGACCGTGGTCACGTGGCGGGCGAGTGAGTGCGGTGCGCGGCCCGCTGCCGGTCGCCGCCCTCGCGGATCGCGGCGGCGGTGGCGAGCGCAAGGGCGAGCGCGATGAGGGCGGCCAGTCCATGGAGCCCGAGGAGGACCGGATCGATGACCCGGAGCGCGAAGGGGCTGAATGACCGCTCGATGAAGAAGATGAGCGCGAGCACGAGCAGGAGCCGCGGCGCGAGGCTTCCGCCGTGCACCGCGCGGGTCGCCACGACGAGGATCACCACGGCGAAGAGGTACACGAGCCAGCCGGACGAATCCCCGGTCAAGCCCCAGTCCCGGCCGCCGGGGACGAAGTCGGCGACGACGCCATCGAACACGAGGACCAGCGCAAGGAGCAGCGTCAGGAGACCGATGAGCCACCCGGAGCTCCGCCGCGGCGCCGCTGCGGCCGGCGCCTCGACGATGGCGACGGCTGGCATCGGTGGCGCGGCGGGGTCGAGCGAGAACATCGCGTCCATGTCTGCCGGCACGAGGCTGTGGCCGAGGCGCCACACCCGGATCGCACCGACGAGGATGATGAGCTCGACCACCGCGGTCGCGAAGTGCACCGCGACCGACGTGACCGGCTTGTCGCCGAGCACGAAAGCGGTGACGGGACGTTCGAGGATGAAGAAGCCCGAGAGCGCGATCCGGCCGAGCAGCGTGCGCTCGCTCCCCCGCGCGACCGCGAGGGTCATGAGCAGGTTCGCGATCGCGAACACGAACGAGGTCCACCCGACGCCCTTGTATTCGTCGAAGATCGGCTGATTCGCGTAGTTGTGGTCCAGGATCCCGTCCACGACGAAGAGGACCGTGGCGAGCAGCATGAGGACGACGACCGGGCGCATGGCGCGAGCCATCAGCTTTCCCCTCCCACTGCGGTCGTCATGGTAGCGGCGGCGTTACGGCCACGGCGCGCTTCCAACGCGGGAATGGTCTCGGGCGGCACAAAGGTCCCGCCAAGGGGGGCGCCGTGGTCCCCGCGGCCGTGGAAATCACTGCCGCCGGTCGGCACGAGGTCGTATCGGCGCGCGAGCGAGAGGCAGGTCGCGGTCATCGTCGGGGGGTGGCTGCCGTAGTACGTCTCGATCCCCGCCAGGCCCGCGGTGACGAGGTCCGGCATCAGCTCTTCGAGGCCGACGACGGTGAACGGGTGCGCAAGCGACGGGACCCCGCCGTGCGCGACGACCAGCTGGACCGCCTCGAGCGGGGTCAGGCCGATCCGTTCGACGTACGCGTCCGCACCCTTCGCTATCAGCGTGTCGAACGCGTCGTCGTACGAGGCGACGTGACCCGCTTCGAACAGCGCCTGCGCAAGGTGTGGCCGGCCCAGTGACCCGCCCCTTGCGATCTCCAGCACGCGTGCGAGCGACACCGGGTAGCCGAGGAGGTTCAGCTTCTCGACCATCAGCTCGATCCGGCGACCGCGATTCTCCCGAAGCCAGCGCAGCCTGTCCTCGAGCGCGGCATCCGCAGGATCGAGGAAGTAGCCGAGGACGTGGACGTCGCCCCATTGGGACTCCGTATTCAGCTCGGTCGACGGGATGACCCGGACCCCGAGCCGCTCCCCCGCCGCGATCGCTTCGGCGGCGCCGGCGAGCGTGTCGTGATCCGCGAGTGCCTGGATCGTGACGCCTCGCGCGGCGGCCCGCTCGATGAGGTCTGCGGGCTCGTATGCCCCGTCGGACCGGAGCGAATGCGTATGCAGGTCGATCGGGTAGCCGGCACTCACGCGCCGAAGGTCCGATCGACGCGCTCGATGGACCGCGCCTTTCCGGTCGCATCGTCGGCGTCGATGAGCACGCTTCCGAAGACGACCGGCCCGTCCGCGACCTCGAACCGCTTCGGTAGGCCGGTGCGGAAGCGCTCGACGATGGTGTCGGCGCGGATGCCGAGGACCGAGTCGCGCGGGCCGACCATCCCGGCGTCGCAGACGAGGGCCGTCCCGTTGGGGAGCACCCGCGCATCGGCGGACGGCACGTGGGTGTGACTGCCGACGACCGCGGTCGCGCGGCCATCGAGATGCCAGCCCATCGCGAGCTTCTCGCTCGTTGCCTCGGCGTGCCAGTCGAGGATCCGCACCGGCGGGACGTCGGTCGCAAGAAGCTCATCCATCGCGCGGAACGGATCGTCCGCCGGTGCCATGAAGGTGCGGCCGATCGCGTTCACGACGAGCGCACCTTTCGCGATGAGCCACCCCCGACCGGGGTTGTTCGCCGGTAGGTTCAGCGGCCGGAGGACGAAGTCGAGCGCGTCGATCTCATGGACGAACGCGCGCTGGTCCCAGACGTGGTTGCCGGTGGTCACGACATCCGCTCCGGCTGCGCGCAGCTCATGCGCGATCTGCGTGGTGAGGCCGGCGCCACCCGCGGCGTTCTCGCCGTTCACGATCGCGAGATCGACGCGGAGCTCCGAGCGCAGCCCCGGCAGCAAGGCGGCGACGGCGTCGCGGCCAGGGCGGCCGACGACGTCACCGACGAACAGGATGCGCATGGTCTATTTCGCGTAGTCGACGGCGCGCGTCTCCCGGATGACCGTGATCTTCACCTGGCCCGGGTACTGGAGGGTCTCCTGGATCTTCTGGGCCATATCGCGCGCGAGCCGCGCGGCGTGCAGATCGTCGATCTCGCCCGGCCGGACCATCACCCTGACTTCGCGGCCTGCCTGGATCGCGAATGACTTCTCGACGCCGGGGAAGCTGTTGGCGACCGCCTCGAGCTCGGTGAGCCGCTGGATGTAGTTGGACACGATCTCGCTCCGGGCGCCCGGGCGGGCCGCGCTGATCGCGTCGGCCGCGGAGATGAGCGTTCCGACCATCGTGACCGGCTCGACGTCGCCGTGGTGGCCGACGACCCCGTCGATGACCGTTTGCGGGAACCCGTAGCGCTTCAGCAGCTCGCCACCGATGACGGTGTGCGCGCCCTCGACCTCATGGTCGATCGCCTTGCCGATATCGTGCAGCAGGCCCGCGCGCTTCATCGTCTGCTGGTCATAGCCTGCCTCAGCGGCGAGCATGCCGGCCACGTGCGCGACCTCGATGGAATGACGGAGCACGTTCTGCCCGAACGACGTCCGGAAGTGGAGCCGTCCGAGGTACTTCACGAGATCCGGGTGGAGCGCTCCGATCCCGACCTCGTACACGGCTGCCTCGCCGGCCTCCTTGATCGCCTGATCGATCTCGGTGCGAGCGCGGCCGACCGCCTCTTCGATACGCGCCGGATGGATGCGACCGTCCACGAGCAGCCGCTCGAGGGCGCGCTTGGCGACCTCGCGGCGGATCGGGTCGAATCCCGAGACCACAACGACCTCAGGCGTGTCGTCGATGATGACGTCGACACCGGTGAGGGTCTCGAGCGCCCGGATGTTGCGGCCCTCGCGGCCGATGATCCGGCCCTTCATGTCATCGCTCGGGAGTGAGACAGACGTGACCGAGTGCTCAGCGGTGTGCTCGGCGGCGTACCGCTGGAGCGCCATGGTCAGGATGGAACGGGCCTTGTCATCGGCGCGCTCGCGGGCTTCGATCTCATACTCACGGACCTTCCGGTTCGTGATGTCGCGCATCTCCTCCTCGACACTCTCGAGGAGGAGACCCTTGGCCTCGTCCTGGCTCAGCCCGGCGACCCGGGCCAGCTCGACGCGCTGCTCTTCCTGGAGCTGCCCGATCTTGGCCCGCTCGTCCTCGAGCGAAGCCTCCTTCTCGATGAGCTTCTTCTCCCTGACCACGAGCTCGGCCGCCTGGGCGTCGACCTGCTCGTCCTTCTTGTCCAAACGGCTCTCGTAGCGCTGGAGCTCGGCGCGCCGCTCGCGGTTCTCTAGCTCGGCGCCTTTGGCGATCTTGAGGGCCTCGTCCTTGGCCTCGAGGATGATGTCCTTCTGCTT
>JANLWM010000002.1:0-3664 GCA_031364525.1 Chloroflexota bacterium
CGAGGCGCGGTCGCCCGCGGGGGAGACGGCTTGATGTCCAACGTTCAGCAGGATACCCACGCCGACGAGACCGACACAGATGGATGACCCGCCGTACGAGATGAACGGCAGCGTGATGCCGGTCATCGGGACGAGCGACGCGACGACGGCCATGTTCACCCAGGCCTGGAACACCAGCCACACGGTGATCCCGGTCGCAAGGAGCGAGCCTGTCGCGTCCGGGGCGGCGAGCGCGATCCGGATGCCTTTGAAGCCGACGACCAGGAACAGCACGACGACCGTGAGCGTGCCGAGCAGCCCGAGCTCGTCGCCAAGGACGGCGAAGATCGAGTCGGTGTACGGCGCCGGCAAGAACCCGAACTTCTCCTTCCCTACCCCGAGGCCCTCGCCGAAGGGACCGCCGAGCGCCAGGCCATAGATCGATTGGATCGTCTGGAAGCCCGCGCCACGGGGATCGCTCCAGGGATCGAGGAACGTGAGGATCCGCTGCAAGCGGTACGGCTGGACCACGGCCACCGCTGCGACCAGCACAGCCGCGAGCGTGCCCAGACCGGCGAACTCGACCAGGCGGGCCCCGGCCACGAAGTACATCCCGAGAGCGAGCGCCGCGAGGACGATGGCCGTCCCGAGATCGGGCTCGGCGACGACGAGGCCCGCCACGAAGCCGACGATGAGGACGAACGGGAGGGTCACGGACCAGCGGCCGATCGTTGCGTCGGGCTCGCGATCCCGGCCGAGCCAGAACGCGAGGTAGAGCACCAGCGCGAGCTTCGCGAGCTCGGCGGGCTGCAGGCCGGCGAACGATGAGACCCGCAGCCAGCGGGATGCGCCACCCACGCGCGTCCCGATGCCCGGGACGAGCACGGCGACGAGCAGCACGATCGCGACGATGAGGCCCGGCAGGGCGAACGAGCGATAGCGGTGGTAGTCGACGCGCGCGACGACGAACATCGAGACGAGGCCGATGGCGACCCATGCCGACTGCTGGATCAGGTAATAGCGCGGATCGTCGACGGTATCGAGCGCCTTGATGCCGCTCGCGCTGTAGACCATCGCGAGCCCGATGCCGAGCAGGCCGAGGACGACCGAGACGAGCATGAGGTCGTAGCTCGTCCGCGTCGGGACTCGCAGATGCTTCATGCCGTGGTTCCCGTGAGCTCTCGCGCCGCCGCGCGGAAGACCTCTCCCCGCTCCTCGTAGGACGAGAACATGTCGAACGAGGCTGCGGCCGGCGAGAGCAGCACGACGTCTCCGGGGCGGGCCAGCGCCCGTGCCGCGCGGACCGCCTCCGGGAGCGTGGCCGCGCGTTCGACGGGGAACGACTTCGCGCCGGCGCCCGCGCGTTCGAGCGCCGCGGCGAGCTCCTCCGCGCTCTGGCCGATGAGGACGGCGCCGCGCGCGTCGCGCACGACGGCCTTCGCCAGCTCCGTCCAGTCGGCGCCTTTCGCTACGCCGCCGAGGATCACGACCGCCGGGCGGCCGTACGCGGTCAGCGCGGGGATGGTGGCGTAGGGAGTCGTGCCCTGCGAATCGTTCACGTAGAGCACGCCGTCGCCCTCGACCACGACCTCGAGGCGGTGTGGCAGACCGCCGAATCCGCGGACCGCGTCCGCGATGGCGTCGGGAGCGATGCCCTGGATATCACCGACGATGAGCGCGGCGAGCACGTTGCTCACGTTGTGCCTACCAGGTATGCGCAGCTCGCGCTCGTGCAACACCGGCGTGCGCGTCCCGCCGTCGACAAGGACGAGGGTCCCGTCCGGTTCGCGGTACGCGCCGTGCTTGGGGCGCAGGGTCAACGAGTACCCGCGGATCAGCGAGGGCATCCCCGTGTGCAAGGCGACCGTCGTCGGGTCATCGAGGTTCAGTACGGCGATATCGCGAGGGCCCTGCCACGCGAGGATGTTCCTTTTCGCAGCGATGTAGGCGTCGCGTGTGCCGTGCCAGTCAAGGTGGTCCTCGAGCACGTTCGTGATGATGGCGAGGTGCGGGCTGCGGCCGAGCGTGTCGAGCTGGAAACTCGAGAGCTCGAGGACGACCGTGTCGTCGGCGGTGATGGCCGGAAGCAGGTCGATGATCGAGGTCCCAATGTTGCCGCCCGCGACGACCCGCCGCGGGCCGCGATCGAGGATGCGCGTGATGAGCGTGTAGGTCGTGCTCTTCCCCTTGGTGCCGGTGACCCCCACGATCGGCGCCGGGCAGAGCCGAAAGAACAGACCCATCTCGGTGAGCACGGGGATCTTCCGCTGCAGCGCCCGCTGCACGGTCGCGGAGCGCGGCCGCACGCCCTGGTTGATGAAGACGAACTCCGGGTCGGCAAGCGCAGCGTCGTCGCTGGATGGGCCGAGGACGAGCGCAGCCGGGGTGTCGCCCAGCCGCGCAATGCCCTCGCCAAGCTGCTCGCGCGGCTTCGGGTCCGCGATCGTGACGCGTGCCCCATTCGCGACGAGGAATCGCGCGATCCCCGCTGCCGCGCGGCCCTTGCCGAGACCGACGATGGTGACCCGCCGTCCGGCGAAGTCCTTCGGCGCCACGTCGGGGTCGAAGATGAGGGTCATGAGCGCGGCCGTCCGATGATGCCGAGACCGGTCCCGTTGGTGCCCCTGTCGGCGCGATAGCTCCACACGTCGGCTCCCCCGCTCTGGGTGCAGAGGTCGCAGCGCTCAACGATCCGGACGCCGGCCTGCTCGAGCTGCTGCACGTTCGCAGACCAGAGGTCGAACACCGGACGGCCGTCCGCACCCGCGTAGAGCACGTCCGCGCTGTCCGGTCCAAGACGCTCCCGGATGACAGCAGCGCGGGTGTCGTCGATGACGTAGCAGCAGGGTCCGATGGACGGACCGATCGAGGCCACGAGCCGAGCCGGATCGGCGCCCCGCTTCACCAGCTCCGACACGAGCGCGACGGCGATGCGCTTGCTCGTTCCCTGCCATCCGGCGTGCGCCGCGCCGACGGGTCCGTCCGGATCCGCAACGAGGATCGGCACGCAGTCCGCGGCGGCCACGCCCAGCAACAGGCCGGGCGTCGCCGTCCACATCGCGTCCGCTTCAGGCCAGGGTTCACCGACCGCGTCGGCATGCACGACGCGATCGCCGTGCACCTGTTTCAGACGCACCACCCGATCGAATCCCAGCCGCGCCGCCAGAGCCCGGCGGTTGTGCTCCTGCTGGTCCAGCGGGAACACGCCCCCGGCCATGCTCCCGAGCGCCCGGGTGGTGAATCCGCCCACCAGACCGATGGAGGACAGCGCGGGTGATCGGAGGATCCCGTCGTGCTCCACCCAGGTCGCATCGACGAGGGTCATACCGGAGTCACGAACGCGAGGATCGCCGCGACGATCCCGGCGAGCGCGCCGATGAGCCAGAACCGGATCGTGACCCGTTGTTCAGGCCAGCCCAGCAGCTCGAAGTGGATGTGGAACGGCGCCATCCGGAAGATGCGCTTGCCGCGCAGCTTGAAGCTGCCGACCTGGAGGATCACGGAGACCGTTTCCGCCATGAAGATCACACCAGCGACGGGCAACAGGACGATGAAGCCCGTCGTGAGCGCGACCGTCGCCAATGTGGCGCCGAGCGCGAGGGCACCGGCGTCGCCCATGAAGTATTCAGCCGGGTGTGCGTTGAACCACAGGAAGGCCAGGAGCGCGCCGACGATCGCCGCGCAG
>JANLWM010000008.1:0-13775 GCA_031364525.1 Chloroflexota bacterium
GAATGAAACGGTGGGGGCACCTGATGAAGCTGCCTGATGGGCGCGCGATCCTTCTCGTCGAGGACAACCCACGGGACGTCGAGCTCACCTTGCGTGCCTTCAAGCGGAACAAGGTCGCGAACGAGGTCATCGTCCTGGTCGACGGTCAAGCCGCGGTGGAGTACTTGCACGGCACTGGAGGAGACGGCGAGCGTGAGGCCCGGGCGCTGCCGGCGCTCATCCTGCTCGATGTGAACCTGCCGAAGATCGATGGCCTTGAGGTCCTTCGCCGGATCCGCACCGATCCCGTCACGCGGCTGGTGCCGGTCATCCTGTTGACGTCCTCCAGCGAGGAGCAGGACAAGCTGAAGGGCTACGACCTCGGCGCGAACAGCTACGTCCGGAAGCCCGTGAATTTCAACGAGTTCGTTGCCGCCGTCGGTGCTCTCGGCGTCTATTGGCTCATGGTGAACGAGCCCGCGGGGACGCCATGAGCGTGACAGATGCCGTCCGCGTGCTCGTCGTGGATGACTCGCCCGCGGACGCCGAGCTTGCCATCCGCGTGTTGAAGCGCGACGGCCTGGTGCTCGATTGGACCCGGGTCCAGGACCGTGATGCGCTCGCCGCGGCGTTGAGGGACTCGTGGGATCTGGTGTTGACCGACCACAACCTGCCGGGGTACGACTCCTTCGGCGTGCTGACGATCATTCACGAGCGACGGCGGGACATCCCCTGCATCGTTATCTCGGCAGCCATCGATCACCGGACCGCCATCGAGGCCATGCGCGCCGGTGCGAGGGACTACGTCTTGAAGGACAACCTCGAGCGACTGCCTGCCGTGGTCCGCCGCGAGCTACAGGATGCCGCCGCGCGTACCGACCAGACCGGCCGGACGGACAACGCCGAGCGGGAGTCGACCCTCCTCCGAGCGGCGTTCCAGAGTGGCGGCGACGCCGTGGCCATCATCGAGCGGCGGAGCAGGAAGGTCGTGTTCGTCAATCCATCGTGGGAGCTGATGAACGATCAGAGCAGCGCCGAAGTCGTCGGGCACACCCTGGGCGAGGTGGCAGGGGATCGCTGGGATATGGCCATCTTTCCGGACGTGATCGCGGCGATCAAGGACGGCCGGGACTTCACGGTCGATACGTGGGTCCAGCGCAGGGGTCAGGGATCGCGAGATGACGTGGAGCTGCGCATCGAGATGCTTCGTGCGGATCGCGGCGAACCCACCCACTTCGCGAGCGTCATGCGGGACATCACGGAACGGAAGGCACATGTGCGCGAGCTGGAGCATCTCGCGCTCTTTAGCTCGCTGACCGGCCTCCCGAACAGGTCCGGCTTCGAGCGTGACGCCATTGAGGTCCTCGCGACGGTAGGGTCGGCCGGTGAAGCGGCCAGCGTGATACTCATGGATCTCGACCGTTTTCAAGACGTGAACGACACGTTCGGGCACGGCGTCGGTGACCAGCTGCTCCGAGCGATCGGTCCGCGGCTCAGGCGTGGGCTCCGGGACATCGATCTCCTCGCGCACCAAGGTGCCGATGAATTCCTGATGCTGCTGCCGGGCGTCGATGCCGAGGCTGCCGTCGCTGTGGTCCGCGGCCTGTCGGTCCTGCTTGAGGAGTCCTATGAGCTCGAGCGGAACCGCGTCGACGTCGGCAGCACCTTCGGCATCGCCGTCTTCCCGGGCCACGGCGAGTCCGTGAGCGATCTCTTGCGCAAGGCGGACATCGCCCTCTATGCGGCGAAGGCGAGTGCGAGCAGCGTCAGCCTCTACGACCCGACGACCGACCTTCACAGCGCGGAGCGGCACGCCCTCGTGGGCGAGCTGCGCCATGCGATCGAAACGCGGGCTTTGGTGCTGCATTACCAGCCCGTGGTCGATGCACGGTCCGGAAGCCCGCTGGGGGTCGAGGCGCTCGTCCGCTGGCCCCACCCGACCCGCGGCCTCGTGCCGCCGCTGGACTTCATCCCCATGGCCGAGCGGACGGGGCTCATCGTGCCGCTCACGGACCTCGTACTTCGTATGGCGGTCGAACAGGCCGCGACGTGGAACTCGAACGGGATCCGACTTGAGGTGAGTGTCAACGTGTCCGCGCGCAGCCTTCACGACTCGGGGATCAGCGCCCTGGTCCGAGACGCCCTGCGTGTCTCCGGGCTCGACCCCGGCCTGCTTACCATCGAGATCACCGAAGGGTCGATCATGTCGCGGCCCGCCGAAGCGCTGGCAACGCTCAGCGAGCTCCGCGCGATCGGTGTCGATCTCAGCATCGACGACTTCGGCACCGGCTATTCATCGCTCGCCTATCTGCAGCGTCTGCCGGTGACCTCGGTCAAGATCGACCGCTCGTTCGTCGCGCGGATGATGGAGGATGCGAGCAGTCGCGCCATAGTCCAGTCCACCGTGGAGCTTGCGCACAACCTTGGGCTGAAGGTGGTCGCCGAGGGCGTCGAAGACCAGGCGACGCTGAGCGCGTTGGCCGACCTCGGGACCGACCTGGCGCAGGGCTACTTCATGTGCCGACCCATACCGGCAGTGGAGCTCGAGCGGTGGTATCGCGCGCGTTAGTCAGCTAGTTCGCTGCTACTTCAGCGACAAAGTCGTCGGCGCCTCGCCGCGGAGGGTTCTCCGTAAATCAGTAGAATGGAGCCCTCGCCGAGGTAGCTCAGCTGGTAGAGCAATGGTCTGAAGAACCATGTGTCGCCGGTTCAAGTCCGGCTCTCGGCACAGAACGCTTTCGCTGGGGTTGTCGCCGCAGCAGCTTTGCGGTGGACCTCCGTCCAGAGCCCGAGACCGCCTCGGCGGACGCGCCCGTCACCGACGATGACGCCGACACGAGCCGGCGACGACCGCGGCTTAGACCTGGAGCTCGACAGCCAAGAGCTGCTCGGCGGACGCAACAAGACGCGCTCCGACGCGCATGTGCACAGGGTGAGCCGTGTATGCCGCGAGTCCCGCCTGGTCGTCGAATGAGAACAGCACGATGTGGCGCAGTATCGACCGATCATGACATGTGTGGGTGATCGAGGGGTGAACGTGGACCAACCCCCATACTCGCGGACGATGCCAACGCACTGTTTAGTGGGCGCGCCATGACCGCGCGCGTGCGAGCGGTCACGGCGAGCGTCGATCCTCAGCTCTGCATCTCCGACCTGCAGTCGCTCCTTCGCATCCCGAGTGTCACGGGCGACGAATCTTCCGTGGCAAGATTCCTCGCGGGTTCACTGCGGGCGATCCACGGCGTTCGGGTCGAGGAACTCTTTCCCACCCTCGCCGAGGTCCGCGGTGATCCCGACTGGCCCGGCGAAGAGGCACCGCGGACCTCGCTGCCGATCGTCATCGGCCGGTTGGGCAGGCCCGGAGGACGTCGGATCGTTCTTGTCGGGCACACCGACGTCGTCCCGGTGGGCGATCCGGCGACCTGGTCCGTGGATCCGTGGGGAGCCGAGATCCGGGCTGAGGACATGTATGGGCGCGGGGCATGCGATATGAAGGGCGGCGTCGCCGCGATCCTATCGACGCTGCGCGCCGTCGTGGCGTCTGGAGCCGTTGACACATTGACCGGTGAGGTCGTGGTCGCGTTCGTGCCCTCGGAGGAGGACGGCGGTCAAGGCATGCTCGCCGCAATACGTGCCGGGGTGACCGGCGACTTGGCCGTGATCACGGAGCCATCGAACCTCGATGTCGTCGTCGCTCACGCGGGTGCGCTGACATTTCGACTGACGATCCCCGGTCGGGCGGCCCACGCGTCAAGACGGCGTGAGGGAATCTCGGCTCTGGACAACCTCTTGATCGTCGCGGAGGCGTTGCGCGCTGATGAGGCGCGCCGGAACGCGGACGAGACCGACCCGTTGATGACCGCGCTGGGCCTGCCGTACCCGACGATCCTGGGTGTCGTTCGGGGAGGGGAGTGGGCCTCGACCGTCATGGACCACGTCGTCGTTGACGGTCGGTACGGCGTCCGGCTCGGACAGGCGGTCGGCGACGCCGAAGCTGACCTCCGTCGCTGCATCGAGGCAGTGTGCGCTGGCGATCCATTCCTGCGTGACCACCCGGTGCGAGTGGAGATCGTCGGCGGAAAGTTCGGTTCGGCTCGCGTACCGTCGGATCACCCTCTGCCTGTGGGGCTCGCGCGCGCTGCCGAGGGGATCATTGGGCGGTCGCCGGTCTTCGTCGGAGCGCCATACGGGGCTGATATGCGGCTTCTGGTTGACCAGGGACGGACGCCCACCGTCATCTTCGGTCCCGGTGACGTGAAGTGGGCACACAGCGCTGACGAGCGGGTGCCGATCGGACAGGTCGTGAGCTGCGCAGGGGTCCTGGCCGGTTGGATCCTGTCGGAATTCGGGGACGCCCGCACGGTGTGACGTTTGCCGGCGTCCGTGGGCCGAACGGCACTCGCGAATGGGCCGCGGACAAGGCAAAATCGATCCGAGACCATTGGGAGGCGACGAGATGATGAACTGGGACTACACGATGAATGGCTGGATGGCCGGCTGGATGTGGATCCCGATGATCCTTGTTGTCGCGTTGCTCGTCCTCGGGACGGTCGCGGTCGCCCGGAACATGTCCGGCAATGCGCCACGCCAGGCGGAGGATCCACTCGACATCGCAGCGCGCCGCTTCGCTAGCAGCGAGATCACCAAGGACGAGTACGAGACGGTGCGCGCGACCCTGAAGCGCTAGGTAGGGGCCCGCCGCTTTGGGCGTGACCCAGTCGGCGCATCCGGCCGCATCGAAGACCGCCGCGCACGGCGGTGACCCCGCAATGGGGCATGACATGTCCGACCCCCGGATGGCTGTCTCCATGGAAGCGGACATGCGTCGGCGGTTCTTCATCGCCCTCGGGTTCTCCCTTCCGGTGATCGCGTACTCGCCGCTCGGGACGCTGCTCCTGGGCGGCCGCGCCCTGCCTTCGCCGATCGATCCCAACTGGATCCTCCTCGCGTTCAGCACGCCGGTGGCCCTCTGGGCATCGAGCGTCTTCCACATCGGTGCCTGGCGGTCGATCCGCTCAGGCGTCCTCAACATGAGCGTGCTGGTCTCGCTCGGCATCCTCGTGAGCTACCTGTTCAGCGTCGGACTCACGTTCACGGTCGGGGGCGAGACGTTCTATGAGGCCGCAGTCATGCTCGCCACCTTCCTCCTGTTCGGTCACTGGATGGAGATGCGGGCCCGGCGCGGATCTTCCGACGCCGTACGCAAGCTCCTGGAGCTGGCGCCGAGCGAGGCGAACATCGAGCGCGACGGCAAGATCGTGCGCGTCGCGGCGGCTGAGATCCGGGTCGGTGACATCGTCGTGCTCAAGCCCGGCGAGCGTGCCGCGGTGGACGGCGTCGTGATCGACGGGAACACGTCGATCGACGAGTCAATGGTGACCGGCGAGTCGATCCCGGTCGAGAAGCAGACGGGAAGTCCGGTCATCGCCGGCACGATGAACCAGACCGGCTCCATCCGCTTCCGGGCAACGAACGTCGGGACGGACACCACGCTCGCGCGGATCGCGCGGCTAGTGCAGACCGCACAGAGCTCGAAGGCGCCGGCGCAGCGGATCGCTGACCGCGCGGCGCACTATCTCGTGATCGTGGCGGTGGGCGCCGGCCTCATGACTTTCCTGTACTGGTTCGCCATCGCGCAGCAGCCGCTGCTCTTCGCGCTCACCCTCGCGGTGACGGCGATCGTCATCGCGTGCCCGGACGCCCTGGGACTTGCGACCCCGACCGCGATCATGGTGGCCACCGACATTGGGGCCAAGCAGGGGATCCTGTTCAAGCAAGCCACGAGCCTCGAGCTCGCCTCGCGCATCCAGTCGATCGTCTTCGACAAGACCGGGACGCTCACCGAGGGAAAGCCGCGAGTGACTGATGTGGTGGCGCTGGCGCCGTTCGACGAGGCAGAGCTCATCCGCCTGGAGGCTGGTGCCGAATCCCGCTCCGGCCACCCGCTGGCGAAGGCCCTGCTCGATGAGGCCGCCCGCCGAGGCATCGCCGTGCCGGTCGGGATCACGGACTTCGAGTCGCTCGGCGGTCGTGGCGTCCGGGCACGCATCGAGGGCCGGGAGGTCCTCGTGGGTACGCAGCGGCTGATGGAGGAGCGCGCCATCCCGCTGACCCTGCTTGCCGAGCAGATCAAGGCGCTGCTCGATGGCGGCAAGACCCTGACCATCGTCGCGGTCGATGGGACGCTCGCGGGCGTCGTCGCGGTGCAGGACACGCCGCGGGCATCGGCCAAGGCGGCGATCGCAAGTCTGCGGGCGATGGGGGTCGAGGTCGCCATGCTGACCGGCGACAACCGCCAGACCGCGGAGGCGGTGGCGCGCGCGCTCGGGATCGAACGGGTCCTCGCCGAGGTGTTGCCCGAGAACAAGGCCGAAGAGGTAAAGCGCCTTCAGGCTGAGGGAAAGTTCGTGGCGATGGTGGGGGACGGGATCAACGACGCGCCGGCACTCGCGCAGGCGGACCTCGGCATCGCGATCGGCGCCGGCACGGATGTCGCGATCGAGGCGGGCGACATCGTGCTCATGCGCTCGGATCCACGCGACGTGCTCGCGGCGATCCGCCTCTCGAAGGCGACCGTGCGCAAGATGAAGCAGAACCTGTTCTGGGCGGCGATCTACAACCTCGTGGCGATCCCGATCGCTGCCGGCGCCCTGTACCCCGCCTTCGGGATCCTGCTGCGCCCCGAGTTCGGCGCGCTCGCCATGAGCGCCAGCTCCATCACCGTGGTCACCAACGCCTTGCTGCTTCGTCGGGATGCGCCGCGCCTGCAGCCGGAATGACGACCGTGGCGGCCATGGACTCCATGCCGGATCGCAGGTCCCAGACGGTGTAGCCGACCATGTACGAGCGGACCACCGGGTCCGGGGTGATCTTCAGGAAGCAGATCCGCGTCTCACCGCGGCGCCTGGAGTCCGCGTAGGCCGTGAGGATCTGCCGGCCCATCCAGAAGCGCTGAGAGGACCTCCGCACGGCCCGTTAGCTGGATCGTCGCCGGCGGGAGGAATCCCAGGAGCCGTCTCCGCGCGACCTCACTGCCCGGCCCTGACACTCCGTAGTTCACGCCGGCAGATGGCGGCCGACCCTCTTCGTCGATGCTCGACAGCACGGCGAAGTTGTGCGTGCGCAGCTCGCGCAGGATCAACGCCGGCGTGACGCGCTCGCCGGGCAGATGGGTCATCGGGTCCTCGCGGTCCTCCTGACGAGGTCGTCGTTCGTCGGAGGGACCAGCAGCTGGATCTCGTTGTGCACGGCCACGACCCCGGCGACACCGGCAGCAGTGCCTTCGGCCGCCGCGCGCTGATACCTGTGCTCGACGGCGCCTCGCAGCGTCACCACGCCGCGACGGACGATCGTGTCGATCTGCTCGGCTGGTACCGCGGTGTTCCACCCGAGCGCGTGGCGGATCGTCCGGGCGATCGTGCTGTCATCACGCTCGTGGATGTCGCCCTCCACCGCGAGGCTGTTGGCAACGTCGCGGACGCTCGCGACGCTCAGGGCGATGTCGGCTGCTGCCTCGGCGATCTCGCTGCCGGACACGGTGCCGGAAAGGGTCACGATCCCGCCGGAGACCTCGACCCCGATCTCGGCCGGGGTGATCCGAGCGTCGCGGTCGAGCGCTGCCAGAACGTCGCCTTGGATCTCATGATCGGATCTGGACCGGCGGGGCACGTTCACGGGCTCAGCGCCGACCCGGACATGGCAAGCATGCGGACGTGCGGCGCATCGGTCCGGTCGTCGCGCACCAGCTGGGCGGAACCGCGCGCCACCAGGACCGAGCACCGTGCCTCGAGCAGGACCCGACGCGCGACGCTGCCGGCGAAGATCCGCGTCAGTCCCGTTTGGCCTCGCGAGCCGACAACGATGAGGTCCGCAGCGAAGTCGTGTGCTGCAGCGATGATCTGGTCCCCGGCGTCGCCCTCCCGGACGCTCGCGCTGACCGCACGGAGCCGAGACTTCAATTCCTTCACGCGCGTGGCGACCGTTCTCTGCGCGCGCTCGCGCTCCTCTTGGAGGGCGTCGTAGTACAGGTGCTCTCCGGCCACATAGATCATCGGCGCCTCGCCGAACGTCGCGAGGGGGCGACCCACATCGACGACCGAGACGACCTGGAGCGAGGCATCTGCGAAGATCGGCTCATCCAGGAGCGCTGCGGCCGTCGCGGCGCCGATGGAGCCGTCGTCGGCGAGCATGATCCGCTTGATCTGGTCCTCGCGAACGACGAGCACCGGGCACGGCGCGCGATCGATCACGCCTGCGGAGACCGAGCCCAGGATGCTCGTGGCCAGCGGCCCGCGTCCGCGGCTGCCGACGACGATGAGATCAGCCTCGATCGCCCGCGCTCGCGCCGCGATCTCCTCGGCCGGCTCGCCGACGGCGGTGCCCCACGTCACCGTGAGGTCCCGCTGGGGGAGACTGACCGCGAGCTCGTCGAGCTTGAACTCGAAATCGGTGACATTGCGATCGATGAGGCCGCCACTCGCTGCCAGTCCAACGATGCGAATGACGCCGAACAGCTCGATCTCGGTACCGGGGGACCACCGCGCCGACGCGATGAAGCTGCGGGCATGCTGATCTTCGCGGGAACCGTCGGTCGCGAACAGCACCTTCATATCAGACGACCCTCCGTGGCGAACGTAGGCGGCAGATCGCCAGAACGGGAGGGCCGAATGGCCCGTCGTTGGAGGACGGACGACCCCTCCCGCTGAGGCGACCGTTGACGCTATTGGGCCGTGTATCCGCCATCTACGACGTGGTAGCTGCCGGTGATGAACGACGCCTCGTCCGAGGCCAGGAAGCAGACGAGTGCCGCGACCTCCTCAGATCGCCCCAGACGCTTCATCGGATGCAGGTCCGCGATGGCCTTCTTCGTTGGGGCGTCCAGGATGTCGAGCAGCGGCGTCGCGATGAATCCCGGCCCCACGCTGGTGACCCGGATGCCCTGGGTCGCGTACTCGAGCGCAGCGGTCTTCGTGAGGCCAAGCAGGCCGTGCTTCGCCGCGACGTACGCGGCGCTGTTCGCGAAGCCGACGGAACCGAGGATCGATGCCATGTTCACGATCGCGCCGCCCCCGCGGGCGAGCATCGCCGGGATCTCCGAGCGCATGCAGTAGAAGACGCCGTTCAGGTTCACCTTGATGACGCGGTCCCAGCCGTCCACCGAGTACGACCCCGCGGGGTTGAGCTCGCCGCCGATGCCCGCGTTGTTCACGGCCACATCGAGGCCACCGTACGTGCGGGTCACGAACTGCACCAGGGCCTCCACCGATGCCGGGTCTCCCACGTCAGTGGCGATGGCCGCCGCCGCGCCGCCCGCCGCTTTGATCTCTCCGACCACCCGCTGTGCGCGGGCCACGTCGATGTCAGCGACGACGACCTGCGCGCCGCGTGCAGCGAGGGTCTTCGCACAGGCCTCCCCGATCCCAGAGCCCGCGCCGGTCACCAGGGCCACCTTCTTGGCAAAGAGCCCGCTCATGACGTGGCCAGGGCCGCGTGCGTCTCCTCGGCCGCGTCCGCCTCGCGCTTCGTCTCGTGCACCGTCCCGGCCGCGTGCTGGGGCGGCGAGTACACGGTGAAGAGCTTGAGCGTCTCCTTGCCGGTGTTGATGACGTTGTGGGTCGTACCTGCGGGCACGCAGAACATCGCGCCCTTGCCGAGTGCGTCACGGGCGTCCCCGAGCACCGCAGTGCCTTCACCTTTCACGACGTAGAGGAGCTGGTCGACGGCGGCGTGCACTTCGGTCCCGATCTCCTCACCCGGGAGCAGGGCCATCACCACGAGCTGCGTACGAGTGCCGGTGAAGAGCACCTTCCGAAAGCTGGAGTTGTCCTTCGCGGACTTCTTTGCTTCGATGATGCGCGGTTCGATCATGTCGTCATCTCCTGTTCTTCTCCCAGTCTCTCGACTGACAGCGTCGCGGATAGAGGCGAACGGCACTTTTCGACTTCCCGATGCGCCCTACGACAGTGGCCCCGTGAAATGGGGCCGAACGGCCCTTCCGGGCGCCGGCTCCACGGCCGATCGTGGTCCTGGAACGAGAGGGATCTCATTCGCCTTCGAGGGGAGGATCGAGATCTTCCCGATCGTCGCGGAACACCTGCGTTGGATGCCCGTGCATCCTGCGGCGCCGGAGGACCGGTAACACTGGGTCCGGGATCAAACCGCGGCTCCCGCTACTTAGGCTGGGATGCCCCCGGTCCGGCCAACGGCGTCAATGTCACCGGGAATCCATCCGTGGCCGGCTCATCTGCGGCGACGGGTTCGGCGGCGAGCGGCTCCGGGAGGAGCTTCGTGACGAGACGGAGTAGCTCCTCGACGTCGAACGGCTTGTTGAGGAACGCGCTCGCGCCGAGCTGTTGGCCCACTTCCTCGAGGTCGCTCGCACCGCTCAGGGCGATGATCGGCGCGCGGCGCTCCGCCGGCACGCGATCGCGATAGTCCTCGGCGAACCGCAGGGCGAGCGCTTTCTCGGGCACGTGTACGTCAAGGATGATCAGGTCAGGGTGCAGCGCCGCTGCCGACCTCCGGGCGTGCTCGCCGTCGAGCGCCGTCTGGGCGTCGTAGCCCTCCTCTACGAGGAGACCGGCAACGAGCCGACGGATCGCTGGATCGTCGTCGATGACCAGCACGCGCTTCCTTCCCGACAAGGTGACACGGCCCAGCAAGATATGCGCCCCGACGCAACAATCGCACGATTCACGAGCTTCCGGTGATCCCGAGGACCCGGATCAGCACGAGCGTGAGGCCGGCCAGGAATGCGAGCGAGACGATCACCGCGGCCGCGACGCGTAGGCCGACGAGCCGGATCGCGCCGAGATCGACCCCGAAGCCGAGCCCGGCCATGGCGATGATCGTCAGGCCGCGGCTCAGATCGCGGGCCGGAAATGCGAGCGCATCCGGCAGGGCCCCGCTGCTCCGAAGGGCGGCAAGCACCAGGAACACGACCACGAACCAGGGCGCGTAGGTGTTCCAGCCGCCCTTCGCCTGACCCGGCTCGCCGCGCCGCGACATCACGAGCGCGGTGAACAGGACGACGGGCCCAAGGAGCATCACCCGCGTGAGCTTCACGAGGGTCGCGACCTCACCGGAGAGCTGGCTCACCGGGAACGCCGCGGCGATGACCTGGGGCACCGCGTAGACGCTCATGCCCGCGAGCACGCCGTACTGGTAGTGATCCAGCAGAAAGAGCGGGATGAGCAGGGGCAGCGCCAGCACGAGGCTGACGCCCAGCACCGCGGTGAGCCCGATGGCGCTCGCGACGTCCTTCTTGTCCGCGCGGATGACCGGCGCGACGGCCGCGATCGCCGAGTTGCCGCAGATCGAGTTCCCCACCGCGACCAGGAACGCGAGCACCCCGGAAAGACCGAGCAGCCGGCCGGCACCGTAGCTCACCACGATCCCGAGAAGCACGCCTGCGAGCACGAGCGCGATCAGCGCCGGACCTGCCGCGATGATCTGCCGGACGTCGACCGTCGAACCGAGCAGCGCGACCCCGACCTCGAGGACCTGCTGCGCCGCGAACGATGTCCCACTCGCGAAGCGCGCCGGCGCGCGAAGCACGTTTCGCAGGACCACGCCGATCAGCAGCGCGATCACCAGTGGCTCGAGCCACTCCTGTCGCATGAAAGTGGTCTCGGCCGAGCCGATCACGACCGCCGCGATCGCGACGCCGGACGCGAGGACGATCCCGTCGCGACCGTCCGCCGGCCAGCCGGTCCGTGCCGCGAGCCGATGCGCGAAGGTCATGGCACCACGTCGCGGTCGAGCGTATGGGATGCTCTGCGCATCGCCCTCGCCGAACTCGCTCCGCTGCGGGACCGCGACACCCGCTGGGTCATCGGCGGGGCCGTCGCGTGGAGCGTCCTCGACATCTGCCTTGGCCTCTTTGGCGGCCTCTTCCTCCTTCGCGCCGGGGGTGGTCTCCTGTCGGCGGCGCTCTGGCTCTTGCCCCTCGGCTTCGCACTGGCCCTCGTCTTCCTGGCCGGGCGTCGGGTCTTCGCCCGCATCGGCACGCGTCCGTTCCGCCTCGCGTCACCCGGCGGCGCGATGGTCGTCGCGCTCGCGTTCGCGCTGCTCGGCGCGCGCGCCGCCGAGCCGCTCATCACCATCGTGCTGTCAGCGATCTGGGCGCTCGCGCAGGGGCTCCACTGGTCGGCGTTCAATCTGGTGGAGTTCCGGCGCATCCCGGCCCCCGATCGGGCGCCGTACTTCGCGCTCCTCAGCCGACTGGGCCTCATCGTCGCCGCAGCGGTCCCGCTCGGCGTGGGCTGGTTCCTCGGTCAATACGCCGACCTCACCGGGTATCGCACCCTCTTCGCGATGCTGGCGATCGTTGGCGGCGTCGTGTTCGTCGCGGCGTGGCGCACCCCGACGCATCGCACGCCGAGCAGCGGGGGCCGGCTGCGGGAGTCGGCGGCCACTCCGGCCGGGCGTTGGGCGCTGGCCGCGATCGGGTTCCGTGGGATGTGGGACCTCGGGGGACAGCGGATCATGCTGCCGCTCTTGTTGTTGTCGGTCATCGGCTCGGAGAAGGGCTTCGGCGTGTACCAGGCCGCGAACTCCGTGGCGTTGTTCATCGGGTTCACCCTGAGCACGCGAGCGCTCGCGCGCGTCGGCGTCCTCCGGGCGCTCCAGATCGGGATGGCCGGCATGCTCGTCGCGAACCTGTTGTTCGTCGGGACGGCCGAGGTGTGGATCCTCTTCGTCGTCGTGCCGCTCGGCGGGGTATTCGTCGCCCTCTGGGGAAACGCCGCGTTCGTCGCGAATCAGCTCCTGATCGACCGCCTAATCGGCGACGACGCGTACACCTTCATCGTCGCCCGGGAGCTGGCGCTCGGCGCCGGCCGGACCCTCGCGGCCGTCGTGGCGATCGGCGCCGCGCTGGCGTTCGGGGACGATGCCGCGCGACCGCTGATGGCGGCCTACGCCGTGACACCGGCAGCTGCGGCGTTCTGCCTGGCCCGGGCGCTCGGCTCAGGCGTGTCTGTGCGGCGGGTGGCAGGCGGCACCCCCCGAATGGGTGACTGACCCGGTTTAGCCGGAGCGGAACAATCATTTCATGATGGATACCAGGCAGCAGCAGCGAACGCTTCAGGTGCCGTGGAGGGGAATCCTCCAGATGACCGTCGCGCTTCTGATCGCGGCGTCCTGCGCATCGCCGGCGAGCCCCGGCCCGGTCGACCCGATGGTGGGCCGTTACCGGGTGAGCGGTGGCGGCGGGACCATCCCCATTCTCACGACACTGACCGCGCGGTTCAGCGAGCTGCACCCAGGTGTCCTGTGGGATATCGAAAATGTCGGCTCGGATGCGGCGATCGCCTCGGTCAAGAGCGCCGAAGCCGACTTCGGCGGGGTCAGCCGCGAAATGAGCGCCGCTGAAAAGCAGGTCGTGGGCTTCTTGCCGATCGGGCTCTCGGGCACCGCGATCGTCGTGAACGTCTCCAATCCGATCGCGTCCCTGACAAAGGAGCAGATCCGCGCGATCTTCGCCGGCGACATCAAGGACTGGTCGCAGGTCGGGGCACCGGCTGGCGAGATCAAGGTCTTCGTCCGCGAACCGTCCGCCGCGACGCGCCAGATCTTCGACGAATACATTTTCGCGGGCAAGGCCGCCTACCGCACCGATTACACGCCCGTCGATAGCGCCGACCAGACGACCAAGGCGATCACGTCGTTCAAGGACGCGATCAGCATGCTCACGATCACTGACGCCACGCTCAAGGACACGCGCTACCGGCTCGTCCCGATCGGTGGTATCGCGCCGACCATGGAGACCCTCCAGAGCGGCGCGTATCCGATGC
>JANLWM010000016.1:0-5913 GCA_031364525.1 Chloroflexota bacterium
ATCTCGGCCTTGAGGCGCCGGATCTCCTCGTTCTCGTCTTCGATCGCGCGAAGGACCTCTTCGCGGTCCCAATTCACCTTGAGGCCGAACTCGAGCTTGTCCTTCATCTTCTGCAGGACGTCGCGGAGCGCGTCGTAGGTGTCCTTCAGGAATTCGACCGTGTCGTTGTCCGTCTTGAACAGCGTGCCAAAGCTCATCGGCACGGGTGTGAACCCGTGCTCGTTCATGACGATCTCCTGGACATGCTCGTGCGTCAGCGCGTTCTCTCGCGTCGGGTCGTAGACCAGCAGCGGCGCACGGCTGACCACGGCCGCGAGGTCACGGTGATGGATCGTGAACACGTCATCGCCCCGGCCACCGATGCCGATGCCACCGAACGTCTTCGGGTCGCTCGTTTCGATGATGCAGTAGACATACACGCCCTCGGGCGTACCCGCCTCACTCATCTGGCCGTCCTGATCGCTCATCGGCGGTGATATTACGTCGGGAGACCCGGGAGACCCAGGAACTCGCGCGTGAACGAGTACAGCTTCTCGCGATCCTCTTTCATGACCGGACGGAGCCCGTAGTGGTTGATGACGCGGATCTGCTGACCGAGCCATTCCTTCCAGCACTCCGCGCAGATCCCTGCTTCGATCTGATCGCCGATCGCGCCCGGCAGCACCCGGCCCGCGCCCTCTCGGGCGTTGTGGCACCGCAGGCAGGTGACGACGGCCATCAGCGGATCACACCGGCCCGCCGCAAGGGGGCGTACCGGATCACCGGCCGGCCGAGGACCGCCGACGCCGGGAGCGGCCCGAAGTGACGCGAGTCGGTGGACCGCTCCGGCTGGTCGCCGGCCACGGACACCTGATCGCCGTCCACGGCGCTCACCCGTTTCACCAGCAGGCGCTCGGGCTCGCGCGGATCGGCCGCGACCACGAGCTCGCCGACCCTGGGTGCTCGCCGGAGCTGCTGGACGAGCAGCCAATCCCCCTCCCGGACGGACGGCTCCATGCTCGCGCCGGTCACGGCGACCCTGAACAGCAGGGTCGCCGGTCTCACTGCTTCTTCGTCGCCCAGAAGATGTCGGAGATCTCCTTGACCGCGGCCTGCAGATCCGCGGCGGCCTGGGCGTCGACGGTCTGCTTGTTCTTCGAGCAGAGCTTCGCCGCCTTCCAGAACGTGTCGTGGAGCTTCGGGTACTTCTCGAGGTGCTCCGGCTTGAAGTAGTCGGACCAGAGGATGAGGAGCTCCCTCTTGCAGATCTGGGCGTGCTCCTCCTTGACGGTGACGGAGCGGATGAACGTGTTCCGGCTGGCCTCGTCGGTGCCGCTCGCCCCGGTGATCTTCTCCACCATCTTGGCGACGGTGTCCGCGGCGACCTTGGCGGCCGTCGGGTCGTAGATCCCGCAGGGGATGTCGCAGTGGGCGTGCACCACGAGGCGTGGCGCAAAGAGCGAGCGAAGTTCCCAATGTCGCATGAGTGTTCCTCCCGGCTGGATGTGTGTCCCGATTATGGGCGCGCTCAGGGGTTCGCGTCGGCAAGGGTCACGTCGAGCGACATGCTGCGGTCGACCGTGACGGCCCTGCCTTGGACGCTCACCACCTGGCTCGGGAACGGCGCGAAGAAGTCGAACGTGTACCTGCCCGCCGGGACCGCCAGCGAGTACGCCCCGGTCTCGTCGGTGGATGTGGCCGTCACGATGCCCCGGTCGTCGGACACGTTGACCGAGGCGCCCTCCAGCGGCACGCCCTGTTCGGACCGGATGACGCCCTGGACCTTCAGCCCCCGGACCAGCCGGACATCGATCGTGACGCTCTGCGAACGGACGGTGACCGTGTTCGCGTCGAGCCACGTGCGCCCGCCGCCGTAGTACTGGGGCAGCAGATCGCTGCCGTCCGGCGGGAGGATCTGGACCAGGTACGTCTCCGGACGGGTCGTCACGCGATACGCGCCCTTCTCGTCGGTCGGTCGGCAGATCCGTCCGGTCGGGAAGGGCGTGTCCACGCAGACGAAGGCGCGATAGACCGGCGCGCCCGAAGGGTCCAGCACACGGCCCGACACGCTCGGTCCGGTACCCAGGACCTGATCGATGCGCCGGTCCCGCGTGAGGTCGACGGGGGTCGCGGCGACGCCGGTCGGTGCATCATCGAACCACTGCATCACGAGGGGCTCGTCGTCGGGCGGGATGACCCAGACCCAGTACGTGTCGGGTTCCCGGAGCGCGACGTAGCGACCGTGGTCGTCGGTGCGCTCGCATTCCCACGGCAACGACTCACTGAACCGGTGCATGCAGACCTGAGCCTTCTTCACCGGACGTCCGTCGACCGCGGTGACCGTCCCCGACAGGGTCACCCCGGGCCGGAGCGTGACATCCACCCCGCTCGCGTCCGCGGAGCGTGCGTCGATCACATCGGCCTCTCCGCTGGTGACCCGGCCGTAGGCCCATTGCGCCAGGAGCTTCAACCCGGGCGCGCCGTCGAAGCTCATCTTGTAGAGACCCGGCGTGACGTCGATCGCGTAGGTGCCGTCGTCCCTGCTCCGCTCGCAGACGGTCGCGGCCAGCGACAGGGGGTTCGCACAGACCGGCCCTCGGGGCACGGCCTTCCCGCCGACGTCGCGGATCGTTCCGCTGATCCGCCTGATCTTCTCGAATGCGAGACGCACGGACGCGGGTCCTGTCGTCAGGTCTGCGCCAACGAGCTCCCCGACGCGGCGCTGGCTCGCGGGGGTCTCGGATCTGACCAGATACGCACCCGCCGAGAGCTTGAAGGTCGCGATCCCGTCCGGTCCGGTCGGCGCGCAGGTCTGCGCGCCGCTGATCGTCGAGGCGCAGACCCGCAGGCCGGCGACCGGACCATCCGCGCCGGCGGCGATCACCTTGAGCTCCTTCGTCGCCGGTGCGGCCGTCGGCACCACCGCGGGCGGCTCCGGCGTGCACGACGCCACGACCAGCGCGGCCCCGATCAGGCAGATGAGACATCTCACACCGGCGTTACGAATGGCTGTCACTTTCCTACCCCGCATCGTGAATGAATGAAAGAACGAACGGAAGTGAGGCGACCCAAATGGAGAGCGAACTGATCGCTATCGGACTGGTGCTCCTGGCCGTGGCCGCGGTCCTCATGGTCGCGGTCGGCACGACGCCGACGCCGCTCGACGTCCATATCGAGGCTGTCCGCATCCAAGCCCAGGCGCACGTGCTGGTCAATCAGCTGGCCGATCGTCTCCCGTGGTGACCCGGAGCATCCGGGACACGTCCGCCAACGGACCCGACAGCTCTTCCCCGCGCTCGCGATCCATCAGCCCGCGCATCGCCTCCCGAACGGGCTTTCCCTCGAACAGCACGCGATAGGTCTCGGCGGCGATCGGCATGTCGACGCCCTTCGCCGCCGCGAGCGCGTGCATCGCTTCCGTCGTACCGATGCCTTCCGCGACCTGCCCGCCCAACCGGACCGTGATGTCCGCGAGGGATGCGCCCTGTGCGAGCATCTCGCCGACCGTGCGATTCCGCGAATGGGTGCTCGTGCACGTGGCGATGAGGTCCCCGAATCCGGCGAGTCCGGCGCAGGTGAGTGGATCCGCGCCGCAGCTCCAGGCGTACCGCGCGATCTCGGCCAGGCCGCGGGTCATGAAGCCCGCTTTCGCATTGACCCCGTAGCCCATCCCGTCGATCGCGCCCGCACCGAGCGCGACGATGTTCTTGAGCGCTCCGCACAGCTCGACCCCGACCACATCGTCGTTCGTGTACGCGCGGAACATCGGCGTGCCCAGGAGCGCCTGGAACGCCCGCGCCGTGTCGCGGTCGGTCGACGCGACGACCGTCGGCGCGGGCAGGCCGGAGGCGATCTCCCGGGAGATGTTCGGACCGGAGAGCACCGCGACGCGCGCCGCAGGCATCACGTCGGCCCAGACCTCGCTCATTCGCCGGGCGTCGCCGGGTGCCAGCCCCTTCGTCGCGGAGCAGAGCCGGTGCCCAGCCCGCAGCAGCGGCGCGATCCGGTCGCGCAGCGCGCGCACGCCCTGCGCCGGCGTCGCGACAACGAGCGCGTCGGACCGGAGCGCCAGCTCCAGGTCTGCGGTCACGGTCACGCTGTTCGGGATCTTGACCCCGGGCAGGTACCGGGCGTTCTCGCGGCGGGCCGCGATCTCCGCCGCGCGCGCGGCATCGCGGGTCCACAACACGACGGAACGGCCACCGTCGCGCGCCAGGATCGTCGCGAGCGTCGTCCCCCAGGACCCGGCCTGGAGGACCGCTACATCCGCTGCGATGCGCTTCGTCCGAGCCGCGGCTCTTGCCCGTGCACGATCCGATCGATATTCGCGCGGTGCCGGAGCACCACGATCGCGCCGGCCGCGAGGAGGAAGCCGAGTACCGCCCAGTCGAACGAGAGGTATCCCGTGGCCACGAAGAGCCCGTAGCCGAGCACGGCACCCGCTACGGAGGCGAGCGAGCCCACGCTGACCATCCGGGTGATGGCGAGCGCGAGCATGAAGGCGACGACCGCCCCGAGCCAGGCCGGAGTGGCGATGAAGAGGAGCGCGCCGGACCCGGTCGCCACTCCGCGCCCGCCACGTCGCTCGAGGAACGCGGGCCAGCAATGGCCGGCCACGGCGGCGACCGCCGCGAGCGCTGCGGCGATGCTGCGCAGATCGCCTGGACCGTCCACGATGACCGTCGCGATCCACACCGCCGCCGCTCCTTTCAGGATGTCGAGGACGGCGACGAGCAGCGCCGCTCCGAGGCCGAGAGCGCGGAACGTGTTCGTGGCGCCGGTCGAACCTGATCCGACGGTCCGGAGGTCGACGTCCCGGTAGAGCTTCCCGACGAGGTAGCCGCTCGAGATCGAGCCGATGGCGTACCCGATCAGCCCGCACGCGACGATGCGGACCAGCTCCATCAGTCGCGGGCCCCGCGGAACTGGAGCCGGATCGGCGTGCCGGCAAAGGGGAACTTCTCGCGAAGCTTGTTCTCCAGATACCGCTGGTAGGAGAAGTGGACGAGGTCAGGACGATCGACGAAGAACACGAACGTCGGCATGTGCGTATCCGCCTGGGTCACGTGGTGAAAGCGGACCTCTTTCCCGCGCACGGTCGGTGCCGGGTGCGAGCCCAGCGCATCGACGAGGATCCGGTGGAGCTCCGAGGTGGGGACATGCGTGTGGCGGCTCTCGACCACCCGGACCGCATCGGCGAATGCCTCCTTCACGTTCCGGCCGTTCTTCGCGGACACGAAGTGATGCGTCAGCCAGGGGGCAAAATGGAACTCGCGGGCGACGTCCGCCCGAAAACGTTCGGTCGTGTCCATGCCGCGGTCGACAGCATCCCACTTGTTGATGGCGAGCACCAGCCCGACCCCGGCCTCGAGGGCGTAGCCGGCGTTGTGGACATCCTGGTCAACGATGCCCTCCACCGCGTCCACGAGGAGGATCGCGACGTCCGCACGCTCGATCGCCCGGACCGTCCGGAGCAACGCGTAGTGCTCGATCCCGTGCTCGATGCTGCCACGGCGCCTGATGCCGGCGGTGTCCACGAGGAGGATCCGCTTGCCATCACGCTCGAGGACCGTGTCCACGGTGTCGCGCGTCGTCCCGGGGATCTCGCTGACGACCGCACGCGATTCGCCCACCAGGGAGTTGAGGAAGCTCGACTTGCCGACGTTCGGCCTCCCGATGATCGCGACACGAGCGTCGAACTTCTCTTCAGGTCCCTCGTCAGCGGGGAGCACGGCGACGAGCGCGTCCAGCAGGTCGCCCGTTCCGGTGCCCTGCATCGCGGAGACGGTGTGGACCTCGCCGAGGCCGAGGGCGTAGAACTCGGCCGACTGGGCTTCGCCGCGCCACGAGTCGCTCTTATTGGCGACCACGAGCACGGGCTTCCGGCTGCGGCGCAACCGATCGGCGACGTCGTGCTCGACCGGCAGGATGCCG
>JANLWM010000081.1:0-2399 GCA_031364525.1 Chloroflexota bacterium
TGATCGCCCTTGCCGATCTCGTCGAGCGCCTGCTTGATGATGTCCATGAACGGCACGGCGTAGAACTTGAGATCGGGCCGGCCGGAAGTGGACGGATCGAAGGCGATGGTGCTGTCGTAGATGACGCCGCCGCCTTCGATCATGTCGATCAGATGTCCGTAATGCGTCGGCCAGCGGCGATGATCACCGTCGCCGGCGAGGGTCTCATGGTCAAGCGCGACCAGGATGTCGGCCTTGTCACGGTAAGAATGGATCGGATCCTCATCGACGCGCACCCGATAGAAGCTGTGCTTGCCCATGATGTTCGAGTGGTATTCGATATTCGCGAAGACACGCAGTCCGGCGCGGCTGCACGCTTTCGCGAAGACTTCGGCGGAGGCGTTGATGCCGCTTCCCTGGGGGCCACCGATCATCCAGGAGAGCCGGTTCTTCTGCATTCGGAAGTCTTATTCTAACTTGCGAATGTCGACGCGTCGTGAACACGACACGCTGGGTGACGTCGAAGTCCCCGAGAACGCCCTCTATGGCGCGCAGACTGCCCGAGCGGTCGAGAATTTCCCGATCTCCGGCTTCCGGCCGTTCCCCGCCTTCGTCCGCGCGACGGTGCTCGTGAAGAAGGCCGCCGCCATGGCCAATGTCGCCTCCGGGCGCCTCGCGGCGGACCTTGGCAGGGCCATCGTCGCGGCCTGCGACGAGATCCTTGCTGGGCAGCACGCGGACCAGTTCGTCGTGGACGTGTTCCAGGCTGGCGCTGGAACGTCACACAACATGAACGCCAACGAGGTCATCGCGAACCGGGCCAACGAGATCCTCGGCGCCGGCAAGCGCGGCGAGTACGCCAAGGTCAACCCGAACGACCACGTCAACATGGCGCAGTCGACGAACGACGTGACGCCGACCGCGATCCGGCTCGCGCTGCTCGACCTCACGAAGCCGCTCATCGCCGAGCTCGAGGCCCTCGGCGCATCGTTCGCCTCGAAGGCGAAGGAATATGCGAACACCGTCAAGCCCGGTCGGACGCACCTGCAGGACGCCGTCCCGATCACCTTCGGTCAGGAGTTCGGTGGCTGGGCCGTCCGCATGACGAGCGCGGCCGCGCGCCTGGCAGCGGCGCGGGTCGAGCTGTGCGAGCTCGGCATCGGCGGGACGGCGGCGGGCACGGGACTGAACGCTGACCCGGACTACCGCGCGCGGGTGTGCCGTCACCTGGCCGAGTGGACGGGCGATCCGATCGTTCCGGCGCCTGACCTCTTCGCGGCGATGCAATCGACCGCCGCGTTCGTCCGCATCTCGAGCGGCATGCGGACCGCCGCGATCGAGCTCTCGAGCATCGCGAACGACGTGCGGCTCATGGTCTCCGGACCGCGGACCGGGTTCGGGGAGCTCATCCTGCCGGCCGTACAGCCCGGGTCGTCGATCATGCCGGGCAAGGTGAATCCCTCGGTCGCCGAGATGCTCGACCAGGTCTGCTACCAGGTGATCGGGAACGACACGACGGTGATGCTCGGAGCCCAGGCCGGGCAGCTCGAGCTCAATGTGATGATGCCCGGCATGAACTTCGCGCTCTGCATGTCCGCGACGATCCTCGCGAACGCCACTCGGGTGTTCCGCCTGCGGACCATCGACGGCATGAAGGTCGACGAGCAGCGCGTGAAGGAGCTCCTCGATTCGAGCCCGTCGCTCATCGTGACGGCGCTCGCGCCCCACGTCGGCTACGCGAAGGCCGCCGCGCTCGTGAAGCGAGCCCTGGCCGAGAAGCGACCGCTGTTCGACGTCGCCCTCGAGGAGAAGGCCCTGCCCGAGGCCGACCTCAAGCGCGTGCTCGATCCGCTGCCGATGACGAAGGGCGGCGTGCAGACCTGAGCCGGGCCGCTGCATTCGTGGGAGAGGCCGTCCTTGCGCTCGCCGGGCTCACGTTCACGGCGCAGGGGCTCGGGCTGACCCACAGTGTTCGCAGCGCCATGAACGACCGGCCGGAGTGGGTCGCCATCGGCAGCGGCATGGTCGTGCTGGCGGCGGTCCTCCTCTGGGTCACCTTGCAGCGGCGACCGACCGCGTGACCAGGCGCGCGATCGCCGCCTTCGCGCACCCCGACGATGAGACGTTCTCGGTCGGTGGCACGCTGGCGCGCGCGGTCGCGCTCGGCTGGACGGTGACCGCGATCTGCGCGACACGCGGCGAGGTCGGCGAGATCGCGCCGGGCACCGCCGCGACACCGGAGACCCTGGGCCTCGTTCGCGAGCAGGAGCTACGTGCGGCGATCCTTGTTCTCGGGCGTGCCGTCCATGCCCGAGTCCCGGTATCCGAGGAACCGCACGTCCGTCACGCCCAACGCAGCACACGCCGCACGTAGCTCCTGCTCGCGAACGAGGCCCAGGGTCTCCGGTGTCGCGGCGGTG
>JANLWM010000051.1:0-5899 GCA_031364525.1 Chloroflexota bacterium
ACCACGGTCACGAACAAGGGCACCAACCCGATCCCCGCCGGCACGCAGATCTCCTATCGGGTCTACGTGGCGAGCGCCCAACGGTCGCAAGGTCAGCTCGCGACCATCCCAGCGTCGATCGCCCCGGGGCAATCGACGTCCATTCCCATTGCCTTCGTCGTGCCACCGATCGGCAGCTACATGGTGAAGTTCGATCTGCTCTCGAACGGCGTGTGGTGGAACACCCTCTACAACCAGCCGTCCCGCGACATCTGGTTCCGCTCCGCCGACTGGAGCGCCGACTGGATCAAGGACACCGTCCCGAAGACGTTCTTCGCCGGTCAGACGCTGCTCACCAACGTGACCGTGACGAATGACGGTGGCCGCGTCTGGCCCGCGACCGGCGTGAATCCCGTGGTCCTCGGGTACCGCTGGATCGACGACGGCACCGGCGCGGTCACGGTGGGGAAGAACTTCGTGAACCTGCCCGCCGACGTGCAGTCGGGACAGACCATCTCGCTCAACATCCCGGTGACCGCGCCGAACACACCGAACAACTACGTGCTGGAGCTCGATCTCTACAAGCAGAACGAGTTCTGGTTCAAGGACAAGGGCATCCCGGCCGACCCGACGCCGGTGGGCATCGGTCTCGACTTCCGCGCCGCGTACCAGATCCCGGCCCTCCCGCAGCTCGGCCTCGGCGGGATCGCGACCGTGCCGGTGACGCTGACGAACGTCGGTCAGAGCATCTTCCCGACGCTCACCTCGAATCCGGTGGACCTCGGGTTCCACTGGTATGACGCGACGGGCAAGACCGTCGTGTGGGACGGCGCGCGCACGAAGCTGCCGGCCGATCTCGGTCCGGGGCAGAGCGTCACCGTGCAGGCCAAGGTGCCGGCACCGCCCGACGCCGGCACGTACAGCCTGCGCTTCGACCTCGTCCAGGAGGGCATCAGCTGGTTCAGCGCGATGGGCGTGCAGATGGGCAGCACCCCGGTCGTGGTCTGCTGCGTGAAGACGTTCGGGGCCATGTATCAGCCACAGGTCGCCACGCTCGCGGCCTCGGGATCGACCCAGACCGTGCCGATCACGCTCACCAACACCGGCAACTTCCCGTGGCCCGTCGCCGGATCGAACCCGGTGCACCTCGGCTATCACTGGATCGACGCCGCCGGCAACGCCGCGGTGTGGGATGGCGTGCGCTCGAACCTCGCGTCGGACGTCGCGCCCGGCGCAGCGCAGACGCTGCAGGCCACCGTCCAGGTACCGGGCACGCCCGGTAGCTACACCCTCAAGTGGGACCTCGTGCAAGAAGGCATCTCCTGGTTCAGCGGCAAGGGCGTGCCCACGTTCAATCAGCCCGTCGCGGTCGCGCCGGTCACCCCGTTCACGTACGGCTCATCGATGCTCCCGCAGGTGCCGGCGACGCTGCCGACCGTCATGACCACGAGCCTGCCCGTGCGCATCCAGAACATCTCGGCGAGCGACTGGGATGCGACCGTGAACCTGAGCTACCACTGGATCGACTCCTCAGGAACTGCTGTCGTGTGGGACGGCCTGCGCACGCCGCTCGCCGGCATCCGTGCGGGCCAGCTCGTCGATGTGGTGGCAAAGGTCACCGGTCCGGTCTCGCCTGGCACGTACATCCTCAAGTGGGATGTGGTGAAGGAAGGCGTCGCGTGGTTCTCCGGGCGGGGCGTGCAGATGCCGTTCGGTCAGGTGATCGTCAGCGTGCCGGCGTACGGCGCGCTCTACACGCCACAGCTGCCGGCCCTCGCGTCGCCCGGCGGCAGCACCGTCACGATCCCGGTCGCCGTCCGCAACACCGGCACCCTTACCTGGGATCCCGCGCAGAAGATCGCGTTCGCCTATCACGTGAGCACGGCCGCAGGCGTTGTCGTCGTATGGAACGGCGCGCGCACGCAGCTGGGCGCGCCGGTCGCGCCGGGCCAGACCGTCACCGTGAACGCGCAGGTCACCGTGCCGTCGCAGCCGGGCGCGTACACCGTGCAATTCGATCTCGTCCAGGAAGGCGTGACCTGGTTCTCGGGCCAGTCCGTACCCATGGCGGGAGTTACGCTCACCGCCCAATGAGCGCGCGCGCCGTCCGTGCCGGCATGGGCCAAGTCACCCTGTTCCTCTTGATCGTCGCCGCGGTCGTCGGTCCGACGCTGCGCGCGCCGGCTCGCGGCGTCGCCGCGTGGGCCGTCGCCGGAGACCTCGCGCAACCGCGGGCGTACGCGAGCGCGCTGGCCCTCCCGACGGGCGAGATCCTCGTGTTCGGCGGCCTCGACGAGCAGGACCCGTCGGTCGTGAGCACCATCACCGAGCTCATTCGTCCCCTGACGGGTGACGTGCGCACGCTCGCGCAGCGCCTTCCGGGCCGGCTCCATCACACCATGACGCTCGGCTGGTCCGATCGCCACGTCGTCGCCGGCGGCGTCGAGTGGTACGGCGGCGGGTTCCATTCGACCGACCGGGTCGATGTCTACCTCCCCTATCAACATGATTGGATGCGGGCCGCGCCGCTCATCCAGGCGCGCAGCGATCACGGCGCCGCAGCGCTCCCCGGCGGGCTCGTGCTCGTCACCGGTGGCAACTTCAACAGCCGCCCGCTCGCGTCGAGCGAGATCTACGACCCGCGCACCGACAGCTGGCGGCAGGCCGCGCCGCTGCCGCATCCGCGGATCCGTTTCTCCATCGCCGCGCTCCCGGACGGCCGCGTGCTCGTCGCCGGTGGCCTGTCGCAGCTCGGCATCCCGCTCGCGACCTCGGTCATCTACGAGCCGGCGCAGGACCGGTGGGTCCCGGGGCCGGATCTCTCGGTCGCGCGGGTGCAGCACGCGATCGTGACGCTCCCGAAGGGCGACATCCTGTTCATCGGCGGGCAGTCCGGCGCATCGAACACCGCCGAGCGCTTCGACGTCGCCCGCGGCGTGTTCACGTACGCCGGCACGCTCGTGCGGCCGCGGCTGGTCCAACAGGCCGCCGTGCTCCCGGACGGCCGGGTGCTCATCACCGGCGGATCGCTCGAGCTCCCCGACCGGACGAGCTGGGTCCCGGTGGCCGACGCCGAGATCTGGAGCCCGCTGACGAACACCTGGTCGGCCTTCGCGAGCCCCACGCTCACCCGAGCGCTCGGTGACCTCGTGGCGAGCGGCGACAGCCTGTATCTCGTGGGAGGCATCGGTGACGGCCTCGCGGCCCGTCAGGCGATCGAGCGCCTCGTCCTCCCGTAACCCCGCGGGCGGTCGGCTTGCCGCCCTGTTGCTGTTCTTTATCCGCCCAAGCGTCGACTATCGGGACAACGGCCCCGACGAGGCCATCGTCCTGCTCGTTACGGAACGTCAGACACCCCTGAGGAGGCCCGCTCTTGTTGAATTTGCTCATCCGCCGTGGACGGATCGCGCTGCTCGTGCTCGCGATCGTCCTCTCATCGTTCGCGGTCGCCCGTCCCGCGCCGGCCGACGCGTTCGCGAGCTACATCTACGGCACCGTGACCGACGCGGTCACGCACGCGCCGCTGAGCAATGTCTGCGTCGTCATCGGGCCGGCGCTGATCCGCTGCATCACGAATACCGACATCTTCGGCAGCTACCGCATCGACTTCCCGCCGGATGACCTGATCCAGAGCGAGCAGGAGCTTCACTTCCTGAACCGCACCGCCGGCTACGACGACTTCAACTCGGTGCACTTCGTCGTGCAGGGCGCGACCCGTCAGGACGCCGCGATGGTCAAGCCGGTCGTCCAGCCCTGCGGCACGCCTGGTACCCCGACAAAGACCCTGTACCTCCCGAACATCACGCGCTACCTCGGCGGCCGTGACGGCTGGTACACGCCGTTCATCGTGCAGAACACCGGCGCTGCGCCCACCACGCTGAATGTCTCGTTCTACAAGTTCAGCGACGGCTCGCTCGTCGCCTGCCGGATCATCTCGAACCTCATGCCCGGTACGTCGTTCGCGGATGTCCCGACGAACGACCTCGACCTTCCGTTCGACGCGCAGTTCAGCGTCGTCGTCCAAAGCTTCGGCTCGACGGTCGTCGCGGTCGTGAACGAGCACATCGGCACGGGGGCCAAGGCCGAGGCGATGTCGTATGTCGGCGCCTCGACCGGCTCGACGAGCGTGTTCCTGCCCAACATCACACGCCGGTTCTTCGGCTTCGTCACGCCGTTCATCATGCAGAACCTCGGCGTCTCGCAGACGACCGCGACCGCGCGGTTCGTCAGCTTCGATGGCACGGCACCGACGATCAGCGTGCTCCGGACGATCGATCCGGGCCGCTCGCAATTCATCGATCCGAACTCCGAGCCCGGTCTGGTCGACGGGCACCAGTACGCCGTGACCGTCACCGCAGCACAGCCGATCTCCGTGGTCGTCAACACCCAGGACGATCAGTTCGGTGTCGCGAGCCCCAAGGCCTACAGCACCAACGGCCTGGTCACCGGCGGCTCCACGCTCTACGGGGCGTACGCCGCGAAGAACGCGGGCGGCATCGGCCGCACGAGCCCGATCGTGGTGCAGAACATGGGCGTCACCTCCGCCGCGCCGACGATCACCTTCACCCCGTTGGGCGGCGGCACCGCGAGCACGTACAACCTCGGCACGATCCTGCCCGGTACGTCACGGGTCTTCGATCCGCGGTACGCCAATGGCGACACGACCCAGCCGTTCTGCTCCGGCCCGCTGACCGGATGCCTTTCCGACGGTGAGTTCTCGTTCACCACGACCGCTGCCGGAGCGAGCCTTGCCGCCGTCGTCAACGTGATCAGCCCGGCGACCGCGATGGGGTACACCGCGACCCCGACGACCTCGACCCGCATGTATATCCCGAACGTCACCCGCACTCTCGGTGGCAGCGCCGGATGGAGCACGCCGATCATCATCCAGTCCGCGGGGGCGACCTCGGTCACGATGTCCTGGTACCGCTTCAGCGACGGCGCACTTGTCACGACCCAGACGATCCCGGTGACACCGGGCTCGGCGTTCCGCGTCGACCCGCGCAACGTGAGCGCGCTCAGCGACGACACGCAATACTCGGTGGTGGCCGATGGCGTCGGCGGCCCGATCGACGGCATCGTCATCGAGCTGGCGAGCGGCGGCGACAACGCCATGATCTATGAGGGCTTCACCAGCCCATAGGAGGCCCACTCTTGAACAGACGTCTCGATCTTCGCGACCGGGGCACCCTCACGATCCTCTCGCTGGGTGTCCCGGTCCTCATCGCGCTCGTGGTGTTGGCCTGGGGCTACAGCGTGACCGACCGTGGCACCGCGATCCCCGATCCGAAGGTCTCACCGATCGTCGCGGTGGACCCCAAGGGCAACGTGGTGCCGATCGCGCCGACCCAGCCTCCGGCGACGCCCACGCCGACGCTCGGACCGGGCACCGCGTACCGCGTGGAGGGCGTCATCGTTGATGAATTGGGTGCTCCAGTACCGGACGTCTGCATCGCGATCGGCCCGAACGGCTGTCAGGAGCACAGCCCTCGCACCGACGCGCGCGGCGTGTACTTCGTCGACTTCCCGAAGGCCGAGGTGGACTACGACCTGCACTTCGCGAAAGCGGGATACCCCGAGATCGTCCAACGCCTTCGCCCGACGAACAATCAGATCCTCAACCTCGTTCTGGCGCGGTAAAGTCCGCTGATGCCGGGCTTCGCGTTCGCCACGATCCGCTCGACCGATGGTCGCAAGGTCGGGGTGTCAGAGGCGGGCGTCATCTCCGATGCGCAGCTGCTCGCGCTCGCGGCGGAGTCGCAGCGTGACGCGCTCGATGCGCTCTACACGGCCTACAAATCCCGCATCTACACGTTCCTCCTGCGATTCCTCGCCGATCCCGAGCTCGCCGACGACGTGACGCAGGAGGCCTTCACGAAGGCGTTCAGCGCGCTCCCGAAGCTCGAGCGCGGGACGAAGG
>JANLWM010000097.1:0-8522 GCA_031364525.1 Chloroflexota bacterium
AGCGCGCGCAGCTCCGCGAGAACGGCTTCGACATCCGTGGCCGTGAAGTTCCCGCCCAACTCGCCTACCCCGACAAGGGCCGCCCGCGCCTGGGATGCGCCAGTGGGTGGGATCGTGGCCGCCGGCGGCGCGGTCGGGACAGGCGCGACCGTCGCGATGGGTGTCGCCGTCGGGCTCGATCCGGTCCCACTATCGGCATCGTGCCCGACCCAGACAAACAGGGTCTCCGTGATGGTGCCTTGCTTCGTGAAAGTCCCGAATACCCACGAGTTGGAATTCGGTCCCGCGCGCGCCACGGTCTGGTAGTCGCCCCATCGATTCCTCGCCGGACCAGCGGTGCCTTCGCGGACTGTCAGGGCCATCCACGAGCCGGTCGGCGTGCTCCGATCGAGCACGGCGAACGCGCTTGAAGGGTATCGCGAGCTACTTACGAACGTCACTCCGATGCCGAGTTCGCCTCGGGCACTGCTGGCGCCTGTCGCGTTCAGGTACGCAACCTGGTCGCTCCATAGGCTCGGCTCGTCCACGAGCCTTTGGCTTGCTGCATCGATCCGCACGATTTGGACATACGAGTAAGGATGCGAAAACTGGCCGCCGGCTGCGGCCGTCCACGCGAATCCAATCACGCCAGCGGCGATCCACCCTGACGACAACCGATGGCCAGTGATGCCACACAGATCAATACCGTTGGGCGCCATGCACCGGGGGCTAGAGGGTGATGACGCTCCGTGGAAGATCGTTGCGAGCGTCGTCTGCGTGGACGACTCTGGCCACGTCAGGAGTATCACCGAGGTTGTGGTCTCGTTTCGGCCGAAATACATCGTGGTTGACGCACCTTGGATCGGCGTAATGGTCGCGCCGAGATTGAAGGAACTAAGCCAGGTGAGCCTTCCCCCGGCGGCCAGCTGATCGAGGGGAAAGCGGAAGACACCTGCCGCAGTCGCTCCGGGCACAGTGGGGGTGTCGTAGTTGACGGTCATGTACAGGAAGTTCGAGCTCACAGCGATCTGGCCGTAGTCCGACGCGGCCTGAGGCCACCCGCCGAACACGTCCTGTGCACTGATGTCCCAATAGGTCCATCGGTCCGCTAGTGCGTTGGCCGGGCTAGCAATCGCGATGCGCTCGAAACCGGGGTCCGATCTCCCGTCCCCGTACTGCAGGAGCCAGACGAAGAGGTTGCGGCTGGGCTCGTACAGCACACGCTGATCGCAACAGAACGTACTGGTGGCCGGTGGAAAGCTTTCGACCGGGCTGATATATCGGAAGGTGGCCCCAAAGTCCGACGAGACCGCCGTGTACCAGTTGTACGTGATCACCACTACTGAGCCGTTCGTGGCAACACTCGGCTCGTTCACATCATCGCGCGCCGGGCCGTTGACGGTCGTACTGCGAAAGACCCGTAGGTCACCCACAGCGAGGGCCGCTGCCTCCGACTGCGGAGCCGGTTCGGTCGCCTGCGACGCCCACGACGTCGTAGTCGCGGGGCCGTCAGGCAACGGTGATTGGGGCAGTCGCTGCCTGGGCAGATAGCGGTCGAGATCGGCTTGTGTCGCCGCGGCTGCGTGCGCTGTTCGCGACGCGGCCTCACCGTTGAACTCAGGTTGCGCCGTCGCAAGCGTGGGCCGTTGGGACACAAGCGGGGACATCGCAACTGAACCTGAGAGCAGCGCTACCCCAACGATCATGCTCAGGGGCGAGAGAGAGCCCCCGGAAGTCACGCTGTTCCTCCCCGCCCCATGTTCAACTTAGTTTACCCGCAAACAAACGGGCCAGGCGGGCCCGCTCGTGATCGACGGAAGGGTGTCGGCGACGCTGTTTCCGCATCGGTTCAGGCCCTCGCCGAGAGCTCCGTGGCTGACACTTCTTGAGCTTTGCTAGCAGACTTCTGTGGGCTCTACTGGGCTCGAACCAGTGACCTCAGCGATGTCAACGCTGCGCTCTAACCAACTGAGCTAAGAGCCCGCGAAACAGCAGTTTATCGCTCGGCCGCGTCCGGTGCGCCGAGCGGCCGGGTCGTCACAGAGACCACCAGCTCCTCGTCGGCCACCCCGCGGAAGGTGCCGCGCGTGGGCGGCACGTCCCGGTAGTCGCGGCCCACCGCGATCTTCACGTGATGCTCGCTCGCCATCAGGTCGTTGGTCGGATCGAAGCCGCGCCAGCCGTGGGTCGGGGTGAACGCCTCGACCCACGCGTGGGACGCGGCATCGCCTCGCTTGGGCGCGCCGCGGTCAGCGCCGGCGACGATGTACCCGCTCACGTACCGGGCCGGGATGCCGACCGCGCGGCACAGGCCGATCAGGACGTGCGCGAAATCCTGGCACACGCCGGTGCGGTGCTCGAGGACCTCCGCGACCGTGCTTGCGACGGTCGTCACGTCGCTCCGGTAGTCGAAACGTTCGAACACGATGTGCATGAGCTTCTGCACCGTTTCGAACGGCGCTCCCCCACTGGCCGCGATCGGCGCCGCGGTCGTCTCGAGCTCCGCTACGCGTGGGACCAGCGGCGACGGCCCGAGGTAGTCCGCGAGGTCGCTCGGGGCGAGGGCCGTGGGTCGTGCGCGTGGCGGCTGGAACGGGTCGCCGAGCGTCGTCTCGATCTCGCCCCGCATGACGACCTCGATGGTCCGATGCGGCTTGGCGACGGTGAGCAGGTGCGCGATGTTGCCGAAGCCGTCGGCGTAGCGCCGGATCGAGGCGCTCGGCGTGACCTTCAGCTCGAACGGGCCCCACCGCTGGTGCTCATCGGTGCGCGGGCCCAGCCGGGTGTCCATGACGCTCTCGACGACGTCGTCGCTGTACTCGAGGAGCGTGCGGTGCTCGACCTGGATCTTCACTGCTGTTGCTGCTGCGCGGCCATGAGCATCGCCGCTCGCGCGACGCCCACGAGCCGCCCGGGCGCGGGCTGATCCCGCAGGTACGTCGCCGAGAGCTCGTCGGAGGCCTGGGCGATGAGGTCCTGGATGTTCGTGAGGAACGGCTCGAGGCCGCGATCGAAGACCTCGTCGATCGCGGTGAGCTCGACCTGTGCGCGCGCTCGGCCGAGCGTGCGGACCGCCGGTCCCGGATCGTTCCCCGCGGCGATGCGGAGGCCGGCGATCGCATCGAGCGCGTCGCAGGCCGCGGCGAGCGAGAACCGCACCGATTGCGGGAAGATGGGGTTCAGCAGGAGGAATTCCAAGAGCCGGGCGGGCTCGACGCGCAGCGAGTAGTAGCGCGCGTAGGCCTCCGCCGATCCGCAGGTGCGGAGGACCGCGAGCCACCGCACGGTGTCCGGTCCGGTCGGATCGCCGCCGACCGGCCGCGTCAGCAGGTGCGCCTGGCGATTGAGCAGGCGGGAGACCCCATCGGCTCGCTCGAGGTACGTGCCCAGCTGGATGAACTGCCACTCCTCGTCACGGGCGAGGGTCGATCCGGCGAGACCCTGGAAGGACTCGAGCCGCTCGCGCACCGCGCGCGCGAACGAGCCGGCCTCGTTCCGCATCTGCCGGCTGGTCGCCGGCGTCGCGAGCGCGACGTGGAGCGTGTTGAGCTCCTCCCACATCTCGCTGGACATGCTCTCGCGGATGCCGCGCGCGAGGATGCGCGCCTGGCGCGCGCACGACACGAGCGAATCCGGATTCATCGCGTCACTCGTCAGGAAGAACCGGACGTCGTCGCTTTCGAGCTCGATCGCCCCGACCAGCGGCGCCCAGAAGTCCTCGGTCCCGGCGTCCAGCTCGAGGTGCTTGGTGACATCGATGAGCCGCGAGACGGCGATGCCGCGCTCGACGTAGCGGCTCATCCAGTAGAGATCCTCCGCGACCCGGCACAGCATCAGGCGTCCTCCAGGACCCAGGTGTCCTTGGCGCCGCCGCCCTGCGAGCTGTTCACGACGAGCGAGCCGCTGCGGAGTGCGACCCGCGTCAGCCCGCCCGGCGTCACCTTGACCTCGCGCCCGAACAGCACGAACGGCCGAAGGTCGATGTGCCGGCCCTCGAGGTGGTCGACGCTCCACGTCGGGTGGCGGGATAGCGCCAGGGTCGGCTGGGCGATGTAGCCGCGCGGATCGGCCTTCACCCGCGCGCGGTACTCCTCGATGTCCGCGCGGGGGGCATGCGGTCCGATGAGCATCCCGTACCCGCCGCTCTCATTCACGGACTTCACGACGAGCTCGGGCAGGTGCTCGATGATGTACGCCCGGTCCGTGGGGTCCGCTGCCACATACGTCTTCACGTTCGGCAGGATCTCGTCCTCGCCGAGGTAGTACTTGATGATCGTCGGGACGTACGCGTAGATGGCCTTGTCGTCGGCGATCCCGGTGCCGATCGCGTTCGCGAGCGACACCCGTCCCATCCGGCTCGTCGCGAGCAGCCCGGGCACGCCGAGGAGCGAGTCCCCCCGGAACGCAAGCGGGTCGAGGAAGTCGTCGTCCACGCGGCGATAGATGACGTCCACGCGACGACGGCCGCGGGTCGTGCGCATGTACACCGCGGCGTCGTCGACGAACAGGTCGGTGCCTTCGACCATGTCGATCCCCATGGACTTGGCGAGGAACGCGTGCTCGAAGAAGGCCGAGTTGTGCACCCCGGGGGTCAGGAGGACGACGGTCGGATCGTCCGACGCCGGCGACACCGCGCGGAGCACCTCAAGGAGATCCTGGGGATACCCCTCGACGGGACGGACCCGATAGTCCGCGAACAGCTGCGGCCACACCCGCTTGAGCACCCGCCGGTTCTCCACGACGTACGAGACCCCGGACGGCACGCGAAGGTTGTCCTCAAGGACGAACCAGCTGCCGTGGCCGTCCCGCACGAGGTCGCTGCCGACCACGTGGGTGTAAACGCCGAGCGGGACGTCGACGTTCCGGAACTCACGGCGATAGCCGCGCGCGCCGAGGACGAGCTCGGCCGGAATGAGATCCGTCCGGAGGATCCGCTGCTCGTGATAGATGTCGTGCAGGAACAGATTCAGCGCGCGGACGCGCTGCTCCAGCCCCCGCTCGATGCGTTTCCACTCGTCGGCGAGGACCACTCGGGGGATCAGATCGAACGGCATCGTCTTCTCCGCACCGTCCGGATCCTGGTTCACCGCGAAGGTGATGCCGCGGGCCTGGAACGAGAGCTCCGCCGACCGCTGCCGCCGCGCGACCGCCGCGGGCTCCAGCGTCGCCAGGCGCCGAGCCAGCTCCGCGTAGTGCGGCCGCACGCGGCCCGGTGACTCGAACATCTCGTCCCAGAAGGTGCCGGGGTCGTACGCGGGCACGGCAGCGCGCTGCTCGACCGTCACGCCACCGCCTCCGCCGACGTGGCGTAAGCGACCTCGACGATCTCGGCCTGCTTCGAGGCCGCAAGCCGGCCGAGCGCAGGTCCGCCGTACGCGCCCGACGTGGGCGAGACGTCCGAGAAGTCGCGCCCGACCGCGACGGTGAGATAGTCGAGGCGGACCCGCCGGGCATGGGTCGGGTCGTACCCGATGATCTCGATCTCGCCGGTGCTGCGCTCGATGAACGCCTCGACCCACGCATGCGGCGCGCCCTCGCCGACCAGGTGACCGGAGACATACCGGGCCGGGACGTTGAGCAGGCGGAGCAGCGACAGCAGGATGTGCGCGTAGTCCTGGCACACGCCCTTGCCGAGGTGCAGCGCCATCGCCGCGGGCGTGCTGTACCCGGTGATGCCGAACTGGTAGGCGATCGACGTCGCCGTCCAGGCGTGCGCGCGCTCCGCGCGCTCACCGGCGTCGGCCGACGAGTGCGCGATCACGAGCGCCGCGTCGATGAGCCGTTTGTCCGGCGCGGTGAGGGCGGTCGGCCGAAGGTACTCGAGGCGCTCGGCGTCATTTCGCCACGGGGTCCCGTCGATCGCCACGGTCCTGGATCGTTCGAGGCGGAAGGACGCTTCGAAGTCGACGGCCTGGGGCACCCGGTTCGCGACGACCTGGGCGACGCGATTGCCGAACTGATCGCGCTCCCACGTGATCCGGTGGTCGCCCTCGGTGCCCCGGACGGCGAGGTCATACTGCAGGAGCCGCTGGTCACCATGGCGATCGCTCGGGATCATCACCAGGCGCTGGTGCAGGTCCCACACCGGACCGGTGTACGTGTACCGGTAATGCTGTCGGATCCGAAAGACCGCCCGCTCGACGCGGGGCCAGTCGGGCCGGGCGATCAGGGCTGAGCCTTGGCGGCGGCCTCCGCGCTGTCCGCGTCCTCCTCGGCTGGGGGGCCACCCGGTCGCTCGGCCGTGATCTCGTCGGACCACACCGTGAACTTCGCGAGCTTGGCGCTGCCGTACGACGTCGAGAGCGCGCAGTCGACGGCGTCGCGGCCCCGGCCGATCACCACGCGGCCCACGCGCGGCGTGTTGTGCCGCGCATCGAACGTGTACCAGCGCCCGCCGACGAACGCCTCGAACCAGGTGTGGAAGTCCATTGGCACATCGGGCGGCTCGATCGCGATATCCGGGAGGTAGCCGAAGGTGTACCGCGCGGGGATGTTCATCGCCCGGCAGAGCGCCACTGCGAGCAGCGCGAAGTCGCGGCATACGCCCGCGCGCTGCTGGTAGATGTCCCAGGCCGTCGTCGCGGGCGTCGATGAGCCGTTCTTGAATTCGATGCTCGTGTGCACCCAGTCGCAGATCGCCTGGATCCGCGCCCAGGTCCGCGCGGTGCCGCCAAAGAGCTCCCAGGCCACATCCATCAGCTTGTCCGACTCGATATAGCGGCTCGGAAGGGTGAAGACGAGCGCATCGTCGGGGAGGTCCTCGACCGCGTGCAGCGCGGCGTCGGGCACGACCGGGTCGGGCGTCTCCGGGATCTCGACCACCGCGTCATACCGGATCGTTGATGTGCCTTCCGGTGCCAGGAACCGCCAGCAATTGTTGCCGTAGAGATCCTGGTATTCGTGGATCCCGAGCTCAGGGTCGGCCCAAGTGGACTCGTAGACCAGCACGTGATCGGCATCGGCCCGCGGCCGCACGAGCATGAGCGTGGGCACGGGCGCGGTCGTCTCCCAGACGAACTCGCAGCCGACACGAATGCGCATCCGGAAAGTCTAGCGAGCCAGGAAGCGCAGACCGTCCGCGGGGGCATCCTTGGCGAAGCACAGGACGGCGTATGCGCCGAGCCCGTTCGGCTCGAGCAGCACATCGATGGCCGAGCGCTTGCTCGCCGCCCGGAGCTGGTCCAGCGGGTCCGTCGGCCGGCCGTAGGCCTCGCGAACTCCAAGACCGATCAGCGCGTCGCGCTGGGTGGTGATGCCGGCGAGTGCCAGGCCGGCGCCTTCGGCCGCCCGCCGAATGGCCGTGAAGTTCACGCTCGCCGTGAGGTCGTGTTCTCCGGGAGCCTCGAGCGCGTTCGACACCAGCCGGTGCCGGGAGAAGCCGCGAACGGTCCCGGCGCCCGCGCGAGTGAGGAGCTCAGCTTCGTCGCCCCCGTAATCGACGACGAGCACGTAGCCCTGGCCGACCGATGCGGCGAGCTGGGCGATCCAGCTCTCTGCGCCCAGGCTCACCTCCCACCGCCCGCCGACGGGCAGGCTGTCCGGGACCCGATACCGGAGGTCCGGGTGGCTCGGCGCCCGAAGCGTCTCGACGAGCGCGCCGTCCTTGACGTCCACGAAGACCTCGCGGAGCCCCTCGTCGGCGCGCACCAGGACGTGGACCGGGAACGCGTCGAGGACCTCGTTCGCGAAGACGACCCCCCGGATCGGCGCGAGCGTTCGGGCGACCGACGCCCAGCGAAGCTCGCGGCCCTCGAGGGCGAGGGCCTGCTGCTCGCGAAGCCGTGGCGAGACCTCGATGATCGCCGGCCGCGCGCCACGACCGGCCTCAGGCCGGTCCTTCGTGAGCGCGTCGAGCAGGTCGCGCATCAGGATCCCCCGCCCCGCGCCGGCCTCGACGACATCCCATTGCGCCGGCTTGCCGATCGCGACCCAGCAATCGACGGCGGCGCGCGCGAGGGCCCGACCGAACGCCGGCCCGAGCTCCGGGGACGTCAGGAAGTCCGCACCGTCGAATCCGATGGCCGCCTTCGTCGTGTAGTAGCCATCCTTCTCGTCGTAGAGCGCTGCGTCCATGTAGTCGGCGAAGGTGATCGGTCCGCGGGCGCGGATGCGCTCGATCAGGCGTGCGGCGAGGGTCATCCGAGCAGCTTCGCGCGGATGCGGTCCACCTGCCCGGGCGCCACGCCTGCCGTGCCGAGGTATGAGCGGGCGCCGCCGAAGGCCAACCGAAAGGTGGCGAGCACCTCGCGCATCGTCCAGGCGCGTTGCTCGACCTCCGCGTCCACGGCTTCTGCCTGCTCGGGATGAAGGGCCTTGAGGCGCGCATAGTCGTCGAGGAGCTCCGCGTCGCTTGCGACGTAGTCGGCGACGATCTCGTCCTCGGCCACGCCGATCGCGGTGAGCGTCACCGCAACGACGAACCCGGTCCGGTCCCGGCCGGCCAGGCAGTGGATCACGATCCCCGGCTCGGACTCGGCGATCGCGTCCATCGCGCGCGCGAGGCCGCCGCCCGCGATGGCCAGGCGTCGAAGCTCATCGGACAT
>JANLWM010000108.1:0-2405 GCA_031364525.1 Chloroflexota bacterium
ACAACAAGGCCCGCAAGAAGAGCACCCGCCGCACGTAACCCGGTCCGCACAGCGAAAGGAGCCGCTCCCGTGGGGAGCGGCTCCTTTGGGTTCACTCGGCGGAGTCCTAGTTGCGCTTGCCGCGGCCCATCCCGGGCTTACGCCCGTGGTTCGCCTTCTTCGACCGCCAGCCCAGCTTGCCGACCGTCTTCTGTTTGCGCTGCCCCTTGCTCATGCGACTCCTTAGTGCCGTTCTCACTGCCGCCTACGGCGGCATCCGCCGCAGGCGCTTTGTCATTGCCGCCGACCGCGGCATCCGCCGCAGGCGCTTGTGCCGAGTTGAAGAGACGGAGCTGTAGGGCCCTGGTTGGGGGCGCGATGAGCTCGGTCACCAACCATTGTCCTATGACCGCGAGATCCGCGTCAGGGGCGAGCTGGAGCTTGCTCCGGGCCTGCTCCAGCCGGCGGCGGATCGCTCGGGGCTCGGAACCGAGCGTGCGGGCGATGTCGGTGAAGGACCGTTCGAGGATGTCGTGCAGGACGAACGCGGCGAGCTCGGTACCGCGGAGGGCGTGGCGTCCGACGAGGTCCCGCAGGCCTGCTCCGAAGAGCCGTCCGTCGGTCACGGCGCGCCGGATCGCGCCGGCGGGCTCGCCGTCGATCTCGGCGACGCGGAGGAGCGCCGTGACCTCGGCCTCGGGCAGCCGCCGCGCGGCCCCGAGGCTGCCGAGGAACCGCTGGACCACCGTGTCGGGGGCCAGGTCGGCTCTCGCCTTGGTCGCGGCGGCGATCGCGTCGCCGAGCGCCAGCCGCAATCCCGAGAGCTCGGTGAACCGAACGACGTCCACGACCGCAGGCGACCCAAGGAGGATCCGGGAGACGGTCTGCTCACGCTCGGCCACGAGGATGACCGGGATGCCGTGCTCCCGGGCGAGCTCCACCTCGATGCCAACGCCGAATGACGGTGCGCCGGCGTACGCGATGACGAGCACGCTCCGGGTCACGCGCGATCGATCGATCTCGTACACGCTGCGCGGATCGAGATCCGGGGCCGCGAGCGGGTCCGTCGCGTGATGCGGCAGGTATGGCCGCAGCCCGCAGTCGGTCACGATCTCCGCGAGGAGCTCGTAGAAGACGCGGGCACGCGCACCATCGGCGACCCCGGTGAGCGCGCCCGAGATGTACACCTCATTCATGGGACCGCCCATGATGGGACGCCCGTCAAGTGCGGTACCGTTCCCGTCGATGCCGGATCTGCAGCTCATCGAGTATCTCAAGCGGGTCCCGCTCTTCGCGAAGCTCTCCGATCCGGAGCTTTCGGGCCTCGCGGAGCGCACCCGCCAAAAGGCCTTCAAGCGTGGCGACACGATCTTCCGGAAGGACGATCCGGGTCAGCACTTCTACGTCGTGCTCGAGGGTGCCGTGAAGATCGCGCTGCCTGGCGAGTTCGGGCAAGAGGCCCTGGTGGCCCTGCTCCGCGGCGGCGAGTTCTTCGGGGAGCTGGCCCTGTTCGATCATGGCCCCCGCTCGGCCACGGCCACGGCGCTGGAGGACACCCGGTGCGCCCTGCTGGCCGGTGACGATTTCGTCGCATTCGTGGAGGCCCACCCGGCGGCCACGAAAGTGGTGTTCGAGGCCCTCGCAAAGACCATCCGGCGTCTATCCGACCGCGTGGAGGACCTCATCTTCCTGGACGTGCCGAGCCGCGTGGCCAAATACCTGCTGGACCTGGCCCAAGTGAATGCGACCGACGGTGCCGGCTCGCTCGAGCTGACGCTGACGCAAGACGAGCTCGCGGCTTTCACGGGCGCGTCGCGCGTCTCGGTGAACCGTGTGCTCGGTGACCTCGAGCGTCGGGAGCTCATCACCATCCGCCGCCGGAAGATCGCGATCAAGGATCCCGAGGGCCTCGCAAAGGAGATCCGCGTCTAGTGGGAGCGCGTCCGCGCCGGCCGGGCTCGCACCTGGTGCTCGTGGTCGAGGACGACCCCGACCTCGGCGACACCATCGTCACCTTCCTGAAAGAGGAGGGGCTCGACGCCAAGCTGGCCCGCGACGGCGACCAGGCGATGCGCATGGTCGATCAGCTTGCGCCATCGGCGATGATCCTCGATCTCATGATGCCGCGGCGCGATGGATTCAGCGTGCTGCGCGAGCTGCGCGCGGACGGCCGTATCGCGAATCTTCCGGTCATCGTCGTGACCGCGATCTTCGGGCTTTCCGAGCGCCTCTATGCGACCGAGCTCGGAGCGGCGGACTACGTCACGAAGCCGTTCGAGCTCGACGAGCTCCTCGAGCGCGTCCGCAATGTGCTTGCGTCGCGCCACGAGGAGCCCGCGGCGACCGAGACGCGCTAGGCGGTCACGCCGAGCTGGCTGGTGCATTGCGGACAGCGCGTCGCGGCCTTCGGGATGGTCATCGCGCAG
>JANLWM010000110.1:0-3764 GCA_031364525.1 Chloroflexota bacterium
CGTGGCTCGGGTGCGCCATCGGTCTCGCGGTCCTCGGCAGGCGCCTCGTGCGCGCGGCGCTACCTGGGCCGGTCGTCCCGCGCGAGATCGGCTAACGCCGCGGCGGGGGCGTCAAGGCCGTGTCCGATCGCGGCACGCAGCTTCTTGTCTGACAGTCCCGCGCTCGCCGGCCGCTTCGCGGAGAGTCCGAGCTGCGCGGTCGGCCGCGGGACGATCAGCCCTTCATCAAGTCCGAACGCGCGAGCGACCAGGCGTGCGAACTCGACGCGGCCCATGACCTCGGGCCCCGCGGCGTGGAACCTCCCCGCTGCGCCTTTATCGATGAGCTCGACCACCACCGTCGCGAGCGACGCCGCATCGGTCGGCGTGATCACCTGATCCGACGGCACGTCGAACGTCTTGCCCGCGCGCAGCCGATCGACGAGCTGCCAGACGAAGTTCTTGCGCCGGGCCTCCCGTCCGAACACGCCCGAGATCCGCATCACGAGATAACGCGGCGCCGACGCGGCCAGCTCCTCGAGCGCGACCTTCTGCAACCCGTAGACGTTGAGCGGGGCGACCGCGTCGCTCTCCCGGTACGGCCCACGCGCGCCATCAAAGACGTACTCGCTCGAGAACACGACGAGGTTCGCCTCCGGCGCCGCGAGCCGAGCGATCGCCGGACCCTCGACGTTCACCCGCCAGGTCCCGCTCGGATCGCTCTCACAGGCCTCCACGTGCGGCTGGGCCGCGGCGAAGACGATCGTGTCCGGCGCCGTCTTCGCGATGCACGCGCGGATCGCGGCGGCGTCGGTGACGTCGAGTGGCACACCGCCCTCGATCGGATCGCTGTGGAAGGTGGCGACGACGTCGCGCTCTCCGAGCGCTGCGCGCACGTGACGACCGACGAGGCCGGCACCGCCAATGAGGAGTACGCGGCCACCCATGCCCGATACTTTGGGAGGTGACGACCGCGCCGTCCACGTCGGGTGTCGACGTCGACGCGCTCATGAACGAGGTACGGGCCCGGATCGCGCTCCGACGCGAGACCGGCCGGTACAGCGCCGGGGTGCAAGCCGCACTTGATCGGCCCTTGCCCGGTGGCGCTCCGCTCTTCACCGACGACCTCGCGGACCCCCTCAGGGCCCTGCCAGAGGTCATCGACGCCGATCTGACCTACGACCCCCGAAGCCGCAAGCGCTACGCCGGACCGGTCATCACCCTCGCGCGACGGACCGTCATCTGGCTCCTCCGGTTCTGGGTGGGCGACATCGTCGAGCGGCAGGACCGCGTGAACCGGCTCCTTTACGCCGCGATCCGGCAGCAGGCGCTCGCCCCGAGCCCGCTCGGCGAAGCGCGCCTTGCGGCCATCGAGAGCGCCCTCGCCCGCCGCGACCGTGACGAGAACGCCGCGAACCTCGAGTGGCGCTACCTCGCGGCCCGGTTCAGCGGCGTCGAGTCACAGATCCGCGCGCAGGCCGAGCCCTTCGTGGCGTTGTTCCCGCGTGGCGGGCGCGTGCTCGATCTCGGCAGCGGCCGCGGCTTCGTGCTCGCGCTCCTCAAAGAGAAGGGCCTCGACGCGTACGGCGTCGACATCGACGGTGCAGCCGTCGCCGAATCACGCGGCCGCGGGCTCGACGCGCGCGAGGACGACGCCGAGGCGCACCTCCGCACGCTCGCCGATCAGAGCCTTGACGGCATCTACTCCGCGCACGTCGCCGAGCACGTGCTTCCGGGCAAGCTCGTCGAGATCCTGCGTCAGGCCCGGCGCGTCCTGAAGCCGGGCGCGCCGCTGGTCATGGCGACGCCGAACGCCGCGACGCTCACCGTGAGCGCGCACACCTTCTATCTTGACCCGTCGCACCGGCGCCCGATCCCGCCAGAGCTCTTCCAGTTCTATCTCGAGGTGGAGGGCTTCACCGCCGTGGAGGTCCGCAGCTACGCGCGCAGCGAGGAGCGTCTCAATGAGGACGGCGTGCCTGATGGGGCCATCCGCGACAACGTGCGGCTCCTGAACCGCGTGCTCTTCGGCGATCGGGACTACGTCGTCATCGGCCGCGCGCCCACGACGCCGATCGACTAGTGGCGACCGTCCACCACTTCCACCCGACGCTCGTTCCGGCGGACGCGATCAGCAATCATGTCGTCGCCCTGCATGAGCTCGCGCGTCGCGCCGGCCACGACTCCCGCGTGTACGCGATCGAATCGAGCCGTGACCTCGACGGCGGCGTGCAGCCGTATCGGCGGCTGTTCCGGGCCGTGCAGGCCGACGACACGCTGGTCCTCCACTACTCGATGGGCAACGAGGTGTTCGACCAGCTCGTGAAGCTGCCGGCGCGGAAGATCCTCATCTATCACAACGTGACGCCCGCCGAGTTCTTCAGCGGCATCAATCCGCACGCCGCGCTGCACGCGCAGCTCGGCCGCAAGCAGCTCGCGACGCTCGCCGCCCCCATCGACCTCGGTGTCGGGGTGAGCGATTACAACCGGCGCGAGCTCGAGGCGGCCGGATTCGCGCGCACTGCGGTCGTGCCGCTGCTGATCGACTGGACGGCATACGACGCCGCGCCCGATCCCGCGGTGCTCGCGCAGTGGGCCGCCGCCCGAACGAAGATCCTGTTCGTCGGCCGCATCTCGCCGCACAAGCGCCAGGACGATCTCATCCGGCTCATCGCGTACGAACGGGCCTGCGTCGATCCCGAGGCCCAGCTGATCCTCGTTGGCTCGTACCGCGACCAGCCGCAGTACCACGGGCGGCTTCGCGCGCTCGCGGAAGAGCTCGGGGTCGCCCAGGCCGTGACCTTCGCGGGCAGCGTCAGCCTCGCCGCGCTCGTCGCGTATTACCGGACCGCGACCGCGTTCGTGTCGCTCTCTGAGCACGAGGGCTTCGGCGTCCCGCTGCTCGAGGCGATGCGGTTCGATCTGCCGGTGATCGCGTATGACGCGGGCGCGGTCGCCGAGACGCTCGGCGACGCGGGGCTGCGGGTGAAGGGTCGCGACCTCGCCGAGATCGCGGAGCTGGTCGGTCTCGTCGCGGAGCGTCCGGAGCTGCGCGCGTCGCTCGCTCTGTCCGGTCAGAAGCGGGTCGCGGAGTTCTCCACAGCCCGCGTCGAGAAGCGCACCCGGGACGTGCTCGGACTGTGACCGAGCTGCGCGCGATCCACCAGTTCGCGCCGACGTTGACCTCGGCCGACTCGATCTCGGGCGACGTGTTCCAGCTCCAGCGGCTGTTCTGGCGAAGTGGGATCGCCGCGCCGATCTACGCCGACCACGCGGCACCGACGGTGCGCCCCTTCGCGCGTGACTGGCATGAGCTCGCGAGCGAGCCGGTGGATGGCGCGCCGTTGATGGTCCATATCTCCATGGGCAACGACTCGCTCGATGCGGTCTTGGGACTGCCGCAGCAGAAGATCGTCGACTACCACAACATCACGCCGGCCCACTACTTCACCGGGATCAACGAGGATGCCCGACGCTACAGCGAGATCGGCCGCCGCCAGCTCGCCGATTACGCGAGGCACGCCGCGCTCGGGATCGCGGACAGCGAATACAACCGCAAGGAGCTGCACGCGCTCGGCTACGCCAAGACCGCGGTCGTGCCGATCCTCGTCGACTGGTCAGCGTTCGACCTCCCGCCCGACGCTGCCGTCGCGGCACACCTCGCCGACGAGCGCACGAGCATCCTCGTGGTCGGGCAGCTGCTGCCCCAGAAGGCCCTGCACGACGTCGTCAACGCCTTCGCGAAGTACCGCGAGACCGATCGGACCGCGCGCCTCTACCTCGTC
>JANLWM010000116.1:0-4318 GCA_031364525.1 Chloroflexota bacterium
CGCTCGATGTACTTTCGGAACTCGTCGAGCGTGGTGGCGCCGATGCATTGGAGCTCGCCGCGAGCGAGCGACGGCTTCAGGATGTTCGCAGCGTCGACCGCCCCTTCGGCGGCACCCGCCCCGACGAGCGTGTGCAGCTCGTCGATGAACAGGACGACGTCCTTCGCGTGACGCAGCTCTTCGATGATCTTCTTGAGGCGCTCCTCGAACTCGCCGCGGTACTTCGTCCCGGCGACCAGCGAGCCGATGTCCAACGTGAGGACGCGCTTGCCCTGGAGCGTTTCGGGCACGTCGCCCTTGACGATCCGGTGCGCCAGGCCTTCGGCGATCGCGGTCTTGCCGACGCCGGGCTCGCCGATGAGTGCGGGATTGTTCTTCGTGCGGCGGGAGAGGATCTGGATGACCCGTTCGATCTCCTTCTCGCGCCCGATGACCGGGTCCAGCTGGCCGGCCTTGGCCATCGCTGTGAGATTCACGCCGAGCTGATCCAGCGTCGGGGTCTTCGAGCTCCCGGACTTCGCTCCGGCGCCGGCAGCCTCCTGGGTCGCGGGGTGCTGCTGGCCAAGCGTGGCGATGACCTGGTGCCGGACCTTCTCGAGCGAGACGCCGAGCGACTCCAGCACGCCGGAGGCGATCCCCTCCCCTTCGCGCACAAGACCAAGAAGGAGGTGCTCGGTGCCAACGTGACTGTGGCCGAGCTTGCGGGCCTCGTCGATCGCGAGCTCGATGACCTTCTTGGTGCGCGGGGACAGGGTGATCTCGCTCGGTGAGGTGGTCGAATCGCCCCGACCGATGATGAATTCGACGGCGGTCCGGACCTTCGACAGCTCCACGCCCAGTGAATCCAAGACCCGCGCCGCGACGCCTTCGCCCTCGCGGACGAGGCCGAGCAGAAGGTGCTCGGTGCCGATGTAGTTGTGGTTGAAGCGGATGGCCTCGTCCTGGGCAAGGGCCAGCACTCGCTTCGCGCGGTCGTTAAAGCGGTCGAACGGTCCCATCAGACGGTCTCTGCCAGATATACGGATGAATTAGGCATCTGGTTCCAATTATACGTTCGCGGTTTGCGAGAACATGCCGCATGGGAGGCATAATTCGCGCCAGTCCCGCGCTTCCGGGGATCGGGAGGTCGTCCCGTCAACTCGACGGCCCGCTGGCCTGAGCGTCTCGAACACGCAGCCACGCTGCTCCGCGCGGAGGGCACTGCAGTCATCTCCCTCCAGAGCGGAGAGTGGGCGACCCTGTTTTCGTACCGGATCGATGCCCACCTGGACTGGTCGTCGCTGGTCGGACCGGATCGCCTACGGGCCGCGCTCGCGAGCGATACGGCGCTCACTGCTGCGATCCCCGCCGGTCGCTGGACCGATGAGGCCGCGTATACGGTCCTCGCGCCGATCGAACCAGCGTCCGCGGCCGCCTCGTTCCTCTGCGCCATCCGGCGCAACGTGCCGTTCGACGCGATCGAGGTCTCCGGTGCGTACGCGGCGGCGCGGCTCATGGCGAGCTCGATCGAGGACGGACGGCGGCTCGCCGTGGCGGAGCGCGCCGGCGCGGCCCGCCTCGCGCAGCGGTCGGTGCGCCATGAGCTGGAGCGTGCGCACGACACCGACGCGCTCACTCGGGCGGCAGCACTCATCGCCGCGAGCATCGACGCGAACGGCGCATCGATCATGCTCGTGCACGGCGCGGAGCTCCACCTTCGCGCGTCCGTCGGCCTGCCCGAGGCGATGCTCGGCCATCGCCAGCGCATCGGCGAAGGCATCGCCGGATACGCCGCCCAGAGCGGTCAGACGATCGAGCTGTCGGGCGAGGTCCGCGACGCCCGGTTCGAAGGCACCGACCCCGGCGCGGGTGCGGCGCTCATCATCCCGCTTCAGGTGGGGGGTCAGGTGATCGGGGTATTGAACGTGAAGCGCTCCGCCACGGGCGCGGCATTCGACGAGCTTGAGCGTTCTCTGGTGAGCGATCTCGCGGAGGAGCTCGCGCACGCCGTGGGTCCGGACCGGTCCGACGAGACCATGATCCCTGCGCCCGGTACGTCCGCGCGATCGGCCGTCAGCGACGGTGGCGGCCTTCGGGTGCTCGCGGTCGAGGATCATCCGCTCATGCGGATCGGCATCCGCTCGCTCATGGAGCGGGAGGGCCTGACCCTCGTTGGACTCAGCGCCACCGCCACAGAGGCGGTGCAACAGGCCCGGGACGGCGGCATCGACGTGGCGCTCGTCGACCTCGGGCTGCCCGACGCTGAAGGGGTGGACGTCATCGAGCGCCTGCACGAGGCCGCGGCAGATCTGCCGATCGTGGCCTTCACCGCCGACGGCGCGCCCGACCGGGTGCGCGCAGCCATCCGGGCCGGGGCGATCGGGTACCTGCACAAAGGCACGCCGTCCAAACGGATCGTCGCGGCGCTCCACGCTGCGGCAGCTGGCCTCGCGGCACTCGGCCCGGAGGAGGCGGCAGCCCTTGCTGAGCCGCACGACGCGGTCACCCTGGTCCAAAAAGCGGTGGCCCGATCGCTGCCCCCGGGGTTCGACAACCCGCCCGCGCCGTCCGCGCCGCTCCGTTCCGAACGGGTACCCGATCGCTCGCCCAAGGACGCGCTCAGCGCCCGGGAGCTCGAGCTGCTCAAGTACCTCGCCGAGGGCTACACGAACAAGGAGATCGCCCGGGCGATGGTGCTGGCCGAGGACACCGTCAAGAAGGCGGTCCAGACGCTCATCGCGAAGCTGGGCGCCACCGACCGGACCCACGCGGTGGTCCTGGCTCTCCGTTCCGACCTCATCCGGTAGGCCCACCACCCCACCCGGGTCCGAATGGCACCCGCACCCCCGACCGGGTATCCGAGAAAGACCTGAGTGGGGATTCAGTGCCGAGCCCAGGAACGCGAGAGTTCCCCTCTCGGTCGGTCGCATGACCGCCGGACGGGCAAAAGAGGGGGACTCGCGTGGAAACTGGGCAGCTCTGGGCGCGCTGCCGCGAAGGCGACAGTGCATCGCGGTGCGAGCTGATCGAGCGGTACGCGCCGCTCGCGACCGCGATGGCCCGCCGGATGCGCGTGCCGACCAACGCACTCACCGGTCGCGATGACATCGAGTCGGCGGCGCTGGTCGGCCTGATCGACGCCGTCGACCGGTACGACCCCGACCGCGGGGTCCCGTTCGAGGGCTACGCGGGCCTGCGGATCCGCGGCGCCGTCCTCGACGAGCTCCGGCGCGTCGATGACCACACCCGGGACGAACGGCGCCGTGCGCGCATCGTCGCCGAGAACGCCGACCCCGAGATCGCCGCGTTTGGCGCGACCCTGTCGCTCGAGCTCCTGCTCGAGAGCGGCGATCGCGATTGGGCGGCCGAGGACGAGACCGACGACCGGTACGAAAGCCAGGACCTTCGGTCGCGGGTCGAGAGTGCGCTCCGCTGCCTTCCTCCGCGTCAGCGCGAGCTGCTGGCCCGCTACTACGGCGACGCGCTCACTCTCCGCGAATCTGCGGTGCGCATGGGTATCAGCGAGGCGCGCGCGTGTCAGCTGCACGGGCGCGCGATCCTGAACCTTCGCCGCGAGCTCACGGCGCTCGTCAGCCCGAGCCGGGCCGCCGCGGCCGCTTAGCTCACGAGCGCAAGGTGCCGCTGCGCCGGTAGAAAGGCGTCGGCCCGAAGCTCGAGCCGTCCAACATCCGTCATCCAGACAGCGAGGCCGAGCGGAGCGATCAGCTCGACCAGCCGCTTCCGCGACAGGGTGGAGAGGTCGTCAAAGAGCGGGTGCGCGATGGTCGTGAAGGAGAGCCGGCCATCGCGCTCCGCTGGGGCTTCCGCAGCGAGTGCGCCCAACCGGTCGTACTTCCAGCACACGTACGCGGCGCGATCCGGTCGGTGTGCGATCAGCATCCTCCGCTCGAACGGACCGCCGATGATCCGGGCGTCGCCCAAGAGCGAGCCGAGGATCACCTGGAACTGCACCGGGTCCGGCGCCAGCCGGCGCAGGACAACGGACGGATCTGTAGCCACGGGAGAGAGATCGGACCGAGGTTGCGGGCAAAAGAAAACGACCTCAATGCTTGCGCATCGAAGTCGTTTTAGATCCCGGCCCTGACCTATTTTCCCGAGGACCGACGTCCTGAGTATCTTCGGCGCTGGTGGGCTTAACTGCTGTGTTCGGGATGGGAACAGGTGTGACCCCACCGCTCCAAGGACCGAGGAGCCAATTGTACCAAGCCGGCGGGCCGCCCGGCAAGGCGGGGCCGATAGCGCCGGCATGAACGACGATGAACGGGCGACCTTCCTTCGGCGTCTGGCGGCATTCCTTATCGACACCGGCGTCGTGCTC
>JANLWM010000054.1:0-5317 GCA_031364525.1 Chloroflexota bacterium
TCGACCTCTCCGAGCAGCTCGCGCAGCTGCGCCTGATCGACCAGCAGCGCTTGCGCTCGGCGCTCGGCGAGCGGCGCGTCGCCCTCGTAGATGAAGTTCGCGACGTAGTTGAATGTCAGTGACGACGCGAACGGTGACGGCGTCCTGGTGTCCACGGTCACGACGTGGATCGCGCGATCGCGGATCCCCCGCATGATCTCGTCGAGGGCCGGCATGTCGAAGACGTCCTGGAGGCACTCGCGATACGTCTCCAGGACGATCGGGAACGATCCGTATTTCGCGGTCGCCCCGAGGAGGTCGGCGGCCCGCTTGCGCTGCTGCCAGAGGGGCGCGCGCTGTCCGGGAAAACGGCGCGGCAACAAGAGGGCGCGCTGGGCGGCCTCGCGGAACCGCGACGCGAACAGCGCGGTCACCGGCGCGCCGAGCGCATCCTGCCGCGTCCCGCCGCCACCGATCCCGAGCTGTCGGGTCACGAGCTCCTGGACCTCGGCAGGGTCCGGAAGGACCATCTCGATCGGGGGCGGCTCCGACGCTTCCGGAAAGCGGACGACGATGCCGTCGTCGGTGTAGATGACGTCGGTATCTCGTCCGGTGCGCTCGCGCACGAGGGCGCCGATGGCCATGGCCCACGGGGCGTGGACACGCCCACCGAAGTGGCTGAGGATGCAGACCCGCCAGTCGCCGAGCTCGTCGACGTACCGCTCGACAACGATCGTCCGGTCATCGGGAACGACGCCGGTGGCGGCCTCCTGGTCGGCGATGTACCGCCGCAGGTTCTGCGCGGCGTTCTCGGTGAGCGCATGTCGCTCCACGAGGCGGGCCTGGGCCAGCTCGGGCGACTCGCTGCGCAGGGCGCGTACGAGCGACCCGATGGCCCGGCCGAATTCCAGCGGCCGCCCGGGGTTCTCGCCGTGCCAGAACGGCATCTTCCCGGGGACGCCGGGAGCCGGCGTGACGAGGACGCGATCGTGCGTGATCTCCTGGACCCGCCAGCTCGACGCGCCCAACAGGAAGACGTCACCGACGTGCGTCTCGAAGACCATCTCCTCATCGAGCTCGCCGACGCGACCGCTCCCCTTCTCCGCCCCGACCAGGAACACGCCATAGAGGCCGCGATCCGGAATGGTCCCGCCGTTCGTGATCGCAATGCGCTTGCTTCCCTCACGGGCCTTGAGCACACCGGTCAGCCGGTCCCACACCACCCGCGGCCGCAGCTCGGCGAATTCATCGCCGGGGTAGCGGCCGGAGACCATGTCGAGCACCGCCTCGAAGACCCCGTCGGTCAGCTCGGTGAATGGAGCAGCGCGCCGAACGACCCGCGCGAGCTCGTCGACCGGCCAGTCGTCCATCGCCACCATCGCGACGATCTGCTGCGCGAGGACGTCGAGCGGGTTCCGCACGTAGTGCATCCGCTCGACCTCACCTGCGAGCATGCGCTCGGTCAGCGCGGCGACCGCAAGCAGGTCGCCGCGGTACTTCGGGAGGATGACGCCCGTGCTGGCCGCGTCGATCGTGTGGCCGGCGCGACCGATGCGCTGCATCCCGCTCGCGACGGATGGCGGGCTCTCCACCTGGATGACCAGGTCGATGGCTCCCATGTCGATGCCGAGCTCGAGCGTGGATGTGGCGACGAGCGCCGGCAGCCGACCTGACTTCAGCTCGTCCTCGATGAACTGCCGCTGCTCGCGGGCCACCGACCCGTGATGCGCGAGCACGATCGTTTCGCCCGCGAGCTCATTGATGCCGTTCGCGAGACGTTCGGCCAGCCGCCGGCTGTTGCAGAAGATCAGCGTGGACCGGTGCGAGCGGATGAGCTCGAGCACGAGCGGATGAATGGACGTCCAGATGCTCGTGCGCACCTCGCCCTGTTCCGCCGGACCGCTCGGGATCTCCACCACCTCGCCGAGCCGGGCCATGTCCTCGACCGGGACCTCCACGCGTAGCTCGAGCCGCTTGCGTTGACCTGCATCGAGGATCGTCACCGGTCGCGGGCTCCCCTCGACGGTGCCACCGAGGAATCGGGCGATCTCGTCGAGCGGCCGTTGGGTCGCGGACAATCCGATCCGCTGCAGTGGTCTCGCGACGAGGAGCTCCAGACGCTCCATCGAGAGCGCGAGGTGCGAGCCGCGCTTGGTCGCGACCATCGCATGGACCTCGTCCACGATCACGGTGTCCACGCTCCGCAGGGCCTCGCGCGCCCGCGACGTGAGGAGCAGGTAGAGCGACTCCGGCGTCGTGATGAGGATGTCCGCGGGATCGCGGAGGAACGCCGCTCGCTCGCGGTGCGGCGTGTCCCCGGTGCGGATCGCGACCGCCGGCTGGTGGAACGGAACGCCGGCGCGCTCGGCAGCGCGCGCCACCCCGGCGAGCGGCGCGCGGAGGTTGCGCTCCACGTCCACGGCCAGCGCCTTCAGCGGCGAGATGTACAGGATGCGGGTGCGCTTGCCCTTCGGAGGCGCAGCTTCAAAGAGGAGCCGGTCGATCGCGCTCAGGAAGGCCGCGAGCGTCTTGCCCGATCCGGTCGGCGCGAGCAGGAGGGCCGACTCGCCACGGGCGATCGCCGGCCAGGCGAGCTCCTGGGCTCGGGTCGGTGCGTCGAACGAGCGCTCGAACCACTCGCGCGTCGCCGGCTGAAAGGCGTCGGCGGCTGCCCTGCCCACCTCCCGAGAGTACCGTTCATTCGATGCAGATCGGCCTCGGGATCGACAGCCGGTTGGTGCTTTCTGACGCGGAGCACGAAGCGGTGGCGGCCGAGGCGGCGACCCTTGGGTACACGAGCCTCTGGACGCCCGCGGGTGGCGACCCGTTCGCGCTCTGCGCCCGGTGGCACGCTGCGAGCGGTCTTGAGACGGGGATCTCGGTGCTGCCGATCCAGAGCTGGACGGCCGAGAGCCTGATCGCGCAGACGCGACCGACCTTCGCCCGCACCGGCCGGCGCTTCATCCTCGGCGTTGGGGCGGGCAACGTACGCGACCGGCCGGTGGCGGCGATGCGCGAGCTGGCCGGTGTCCTGCGCGCGGCTCTCCCCGGCGCGCCGCTCTACCTCGGGGCGCTCGGCCCACAGATGCTGCGGCTCGCCGGAGAGCGATACGACGGCGCGGCCCTGAACTGGTGCTCACCCGAGCAAACGCTCTGGAGCCGCGAGCGCGTCACGGCGGGCGCGCTGGCCGCCGGCCGTGACCCGCGGACCGTCAAGATCCATCAGTACGTCCGGGTCTGCGTCGATCCCGATGTCCCGGCAGCCCGCGCGGCGCTGGCCAAGATGGTGCTCGGCTACGCCATGGGGCGACCCGGCGCCGATCCGAGCAAAGGGTATCGCGGTCACTTCACCCGGATGGGCTTCGACGATGTGCTCACGCGGCTCGAGGCGGATCGCGACCGGGGCGTGAGCGAGGATGAGCTCGCGACGGGCCTCCCGGATGCGCTGTTGGCGCGGGTCGGGTACTGGGGCGCGCCCGAGAACGCGGCAGCGGGGTTCGCGGCGCTCACGGCGGGCCTGGATACTGCGGTCGTCCGCGTGGTGGCCGCGACGACGAACGGCGTGGAGTGCGTGCGCCTCGCGATGCGAAGCTGTCTGCGGGCTAACTGACCTTCAGCAGATCCACGACGAAGACGAGCGTCTCGCCGGGCTTGATGTCCGCGCCTGCTCCTCGATCGCCGTAGCCGAGGCGCGCTGGGATCGTGAGGCGGCGACGTCCGCCGACCTTCATCCCGGCGACGCCCTGGTCCCAACCCTTGATGACCCGTCCCTGACCGAGCTGGAACGAGAATGTGCCGCCGCGATCCCACGACGCATCGAACTGCTTCTGGGTCGACCAGCCGACGCCGACGTAATGGACATCGACGGTCTTTCCGACGACCGCTTCCGTTCCCGTGCCGGTCACCAGATCCTCGATCGCGAGGTCGGTGGGCGGAGGGCCCGCGGGGATCGTGACGTCGGGCTTGGTGGCCATGTGACGATGCTAGCGTCAGCGGAGTGAGCGCGACGCCGACCGTGTTCTTCCACGAGGAGCAGCGGTTCCGCGGGTCGATGCTCTGGGTCCTGGGTGCGGTCATTCTGGGCAGCGCGGTCCTCGTTCTCGTGATGACAGCGACGCTGGGGCCGGTGGCCGTCCTCTTCCCCTTGGTCATCCTCGCAGGCGTGTTCGCGCTCATCTTCTTCGCGCACCTCGAGACCGAAGTCCGCGGCGACGCCGTGTACGTTCATTTCCACGGGCTGTGGCCGACGCGCCGCATCCGGCTCGACGACATCGCGACCTTCGAGCCCCGGCGCTACACGATGTGGGACTCGGGCGGCTGGGGCGTGCATCTCGGGCTCGCGGGCATGACCTACAACGTCAGCGGCAACAAGGGCGTTCACTTCCGGCTCAAGAACGGCTCGGGCGTGCTCGTCGGCACGCAGCGGCCACAGGCGCTCGCCACCGCCATCGCGACGGCGCTCGAGGCGCGCGACTCCGGCTAGCTCCGGGGCGCGAGCCACTCCTTGAACGCGTCGAACCCGTACGGCCGGCCAAGGAAGTCCTGCACCAGCTCAGCGGCCGGCTTCGTTCCGCCAGGAGCGAGGACCCGGTCCCGGTACCGCTTCGCCAGGTCAAGGTCCATGAGCCCCTTGGTGAACGCGCTGTGCATGTCCTTCGCGATCACGAGTGACCACATGTACGTGTAGTAGAGCGCGGTGTAGCCCTCGAGGTGGCCGAACGATGCCTGCATGGCGGTGCCTTCAGGCATCACGATCTTGGAGAACTCGCGCGAGGCGTCGAAGACGACCTTCGTCGTATCGAGGCCGTGCGGATCGCGGTCGTGCAGCCGCAACGCGATCGCCGAGAGCATCAGCTGACGCTGCACGTGCGTGCCGCGCCCGAAGTCGCGGGCGTCGCGCAGCTTGTTGACGAGCCCCTCGGGGATGACCGCGCCGGTCTCGACGTGCTTCGCGAACCGGCGCAGGACGTCGTAGTCGTAGATCCATTCTTCGAGGAATTGCGACGGCGCTTCGATGAAGTCCCACTCTGTCGGCCGCCGCGCCCTGGCCCACTCGATGTCACCGCTCACGATCCCGTGAACGAGGTGACCGAACTCGTGGAAGTACGTCACGACCTCCGAGTGCTGCATCAGGGCCAGCCCCTGCTGCGCGTTCGGGTCGGGGAAGTTGCAGACCAGGACGCCGTGCGGCTTCGACCGATCCTTGAAGCCGGGGACCAGGGTGAAGCAGGCGGCGTGCTTGAACTTGCCGTCGCGCGGATGCATGTCGAGCGAGATGTGCCCCATCGGACGGCCGTCAACGCTCACCGCGAAGGTCTCGACCGACGGATGCCAGAGG
>JANLWM010000140.1:0-3651 GCA_031364525.1 Chloroflexota bacterium
TGACACTTCGCTAACGCAGGAGGCCCCGCCAGGTACCGAGGGCGATCCCCAGCCACACCGTGCCGGCCGCGAGAATGAACGACGACCCGAGGAGCGCGCGATCGGGGCCGGTGAACGGCTGAGGCCGCGCGATCGTCCGGCAGGTCATGCTCGCGAAGCCGCGGGCATCCATCGCCAGCGCGAGCCGGACCCCTCGGCGGATCGCGGCGACCAGGAGCGTGAACGATCGCTCGCGGAACGAGACGGCGCGACGCAGCCAGCTGCTGCGGTCGTCGATGCCTCGGGCGCGGCGGGCGAGCCCGATCGTCTCCCACTCGCTCGCGAAGATCGGGAGCAGCCGGAACGCCGCGAGGGCGCCGACGGCGAAGCGGGCCGGCGCGCGCAGATGTTGCATGAGCGCGTCGGCGAGATCGGTCGGGTCGATCGTGATGAAGGCCACCACGCCGGAGAGAGCGATCGCGACAAGGCGCAGTCCGACAGCGACCGCGGTGACGAGCGACGGGCCGCCGGCGCCGAAGATGCCGTTGATCGCCGACGCGCCGATGGCCGCGCCGAACACCGGCCATGTTCTGGCGAGCAGCGCCCGAGCGGAGATCCCCGAGAGCGGGACAGCGCTCGCGATCGCCACGAGCAGGAGCGCCGGCGTGAGCGGGTCGACCGAGAGGAACAGGACGACCATCAGGATCGCTGCGGCGCCGAGCTTCGCGAGGGGGTTCGCACGAGCGAGGACCGCGTGCGGATCCGCGCGCACCGGTGTCAACAGCATCAGCGGGTCTGGCGTCCTGCGGTCAGGGTGACCTCGCGGTCGGCAAGCGCAGCCACGAGCGCGCGATCGTGCGTCGCAAAGAGGATGCCGCGGCCCGCGTCGCGCGCCTCGCGCAGCAGGCGTACGAGCTCCGCGTAGGTGACGCGGTCCTGGCCGAAGGTCGGCTCATCCAGGACGAGGAGCGGCGGATCGGTCGCAAGCGCCGTCGCGAGAGAAAGGCGCCGCTTCTCGCCGCCGGAGAGCGTGAACGGGTTCGCGGCCGCGAGCGCCGTGAGGTGCATTCGTTCCAGCAGGTGCGCGGCCCGGGCGTCCGCGGCGACCTGACCCGAGCCTGCGTGCAACGGCCCGACCACCAGCTCCTCATCGACCCGGCCGCGTACGAATTGATGCTCGGGATCCTGAAAGACCGTTCCCACGCGACGCACGAGCTCGCCCGCGCTGACGCGCCACAGATCTTTGCCATCACGGTCGATCACGCGCCCGCGCGCCGGACGGAGGAGCCCGGCCACCAGGAGCGCGAGGGTCGACTTGCCCGAGCCGTTCGCGCCGGTCAGCGCGACCGCCTCACCGGCGCCGACCTCGAGCGCGATGCCGTCGAGGGCCCAGGACTCGGCGCCCGGGTAGCGGAACGCGACGTCCGTTGCCCGAACGAGCGCCGGTCCTCTGGTCGTCCGTCCCGGCGGCGCTGGACAGATCGGGGGATCGGCCTGTACGGCAAGCTCAATGACCCGATCGACCAGGTGCCGGGCCGCGGGCCGATCGTGGTCGACGAGCACGATCGTCTGCCCGCGGGCCCGGGTCTGGGCGATGAGGCCACGCACCCGGCGCGCGCCGTCCGCATCGAGGTTCGCCGCCGGTTCGTCGAGCAGCAGGATGTCCGGGGCCAGCGCTGCGGCGCCTGCGAAGGCGAGGCGCTGTTTCTCTCCGCCCGAGAGCGCGCTGGTCGGGTGATCGCGGGGGTAGGGGAACCCCACGTCCGAAAGGGCACTGTCGACCCGGGGCCAGATCAGCTCCGTGGGGACGCAATGGTTCTCGAGGCCGAACGCGACGTCATCGCCACTGCGGGCCATGACGAGCTGCGAGTCGGGATCCTGGAACACGCTGCCGGTCTGACCGGTGACGCGCAGCTCACCTTCGACCTCGCCGCCCCCCGATGGATCGAGCAGCCCGGCGATCGCGAGCAGGATGGTGCTCTTCCCGGAGCCCGACGGACCGGCGAGCAGCACGGACTCGCCACGAGCGATCTCGAGGTCGAGTCCGCGCACGGCCCACGCGGCGCGACCGGGGTGCCGCCACCCCCAGCCGCGCGCGTGAATGACCGGGGTCAGATCCGGCTCTGCGCTCGTCCGGAGGCGAACGGTGAGAGCACGCCGGTCTGCGCGAGCGAGCGGGTCAGGTAGTACGAGCCGATCCCCGCGATGATCGCCGCGGAGACGACGTAAAAGGGCAGGAAGATCGCCCAGCCCCCGCCGCCGAGGTCGGGGTAGTACACGAGCATGTCGTGCACCCAGCCGGCGACAGCGCTCGCGATCCCCGCGACCGCGGCGACGGTGAGCCCCCAGCTCTGATAACGGAACAGTGCGAAGACGATCTCCGCTCCGGCGCCCTGGACCGCGCCGGACACCAGCGTGTCGAGGCCCCACTGCGACCCGATGAGGGCCGAGACCGTCGCGGCGAGGAGCTCGCAGAAGAGCGCCGCTCCCGGCTTGCGGATGATGAGCCCACCGAGGACCGCGGGGATGAGCCAGACGCCTGAGATGAGGTACTGCATCGCCGGAAGCGCCGCGAACGCCGGCTCGGTGGCCGCCCACACAGCGTTCCAGGCCCAGAAGATGACCCCGAATGCGACCGCGATCACTGCCGCGACGACGATGTCGACGGTGCGCCAGGCCGTGGATGAGGGGGATGAGGTGGACGCGCGCGGACTTGCCATGATCTCGACTCCCTACGCTGATATGACTCAGATCAGGTTCAAGGGTCTGCGGTCACCCGCACTCTCAGCGCCCTTTCGGGAGCTCCCCTGTCGTCTATGAATCTGGGCTCATTCTACTGCCCGGTCCCTTGCCCGGCGGGGGACACCCCGCGCCGAGCCGCTCCCACTACCGTTCCAGAGGCATGACCGGGCCGCCTAACAGCCCCCTCCGACCCCCCGTTAGTCCGGCTGAGCGGGACGAAGACGCCGCGCTCGCGCGCCGTGCGGGCGCCGGTGAGGCCGAAGCCTTCGGTGCGCTCTACGACCGCTACGTGGATCAGGTGTACCGGTACGTGTTCTACCGGGTACGGAACGAGGCGGAAGCAGAAGACGTGACCAGCGATGTGTTCATGCGGGCCCTTCGGGCGATCCCGAGATACGAGCCGCGCCAGGCGTTCCTGGCCTGGCTGTACCGCATCGCCCGGAACGCGGTCATCGACCGGAGTCGCCGCCAGCAGGCCCGGCCCCAGGTGAGCTTCGAGGACGCCCTCGCGCACCCGATGGGGGACCGGACCGTGGATCCCAACACCGACCTGCTCGCCGGCTCCGACGCCACGGCCGTTCGGGCCGCACTACGGAAGCTCACGGCCCTGCAGCAGGAGATCATCGTGCTCCGCTACGTCGAGGGCTTGGATACCAAGGCCATCTCCAAGATCACCGGAAAGCGCGATGGCACGATCCGCGGGATCGAGTTCCGCGCGCTCAAAGAGCTGCGCGCGCTCATCCCTTCGCGGGAGTCGCTGTCATGAGCGACATGCTGCCGCGTCCCGAGCCGCGCGAGCCGTTCAAGCGGGCGCTGCGCTCGCAGCTCATGGCCCATGCGTCGAGCGCCCTTGTCCGTCGCGAGACCGTGTGGTCTCGCTTCCAGGGTGGGCTCCTGCGACCCGCGGTCGCCCTGGCCGCGATCGCCCTG
>JANLWM010000151.1:0-7214 GCA_031364525.1 Chloroflexota bacterium
TGTGGCGTCGGCTGGTCGAGCATCGCGATCGCGACGGCCTACCCAAGGACTCGGGTCGATGGGTTTGACCTCGACGACCGGGCGATGGCAAAGGCGACGCGCGCTGCAACGGTGGCGGGCGTCGGTGATCGGGTCAGCTTCCACGTTCGTGACGCATCCGATCCCGCGCATAAGGGCCGGTACGACCTCGTCACGATCTTCGAAGCGGTGCACGACCTCTCGCGTCCGGTCGAGACGCTCCGCGCCGCGCGCGAAATGCTGAACGCCGATGGCACGGTGCTCGTCATGGATGAGCGCGTGGCCGAGACATTCACGGCCCCCGGGGACGACGTCGAGCGCCTCATGTATGCGTTCTCGATCCTCCTTTGCCTGCCGAACGGACTCGCGGAGCAGCCGAGTGCCGCGACCGGCACGGTCATGCGTCCCAGCGCGCTCCGTCGCTACGCGCTCGCAGCCGGCTTCCGGGACGTCGAAGTGCTCGACATCGCGCATCCGCTCTTCCGCTTCTACCGCCTCCGGCCGTAGTCGGCGAAGCGACGCTCCGTCTGTTCAGTTCGCGCATCCGAGCGCAATATGTCGCCACCTGCCGAAAAGGGGAGTGGTGATGGATATCGAGATCGGCCTCGCACGCGTTGATCGTGCAGAGCTCCGTCGAGCCATCACCGAGAAATACGCTGAAGTCGCGACCAACCCCGAGCTGGGCTTTCACTTCCACACCGGCCGGCCGCTTGCGCGAATGCTGGGTTATCCGGACCGGCTCATCGACGCGATCCCGGCCGCGAATGTCGAGTCCTTCGCCGGCATGGGGAACCCCTTTCTCTTCGGCGATCTCGCCCCCGGCGAGCGCGTGCTCGATCTTGGGTGCGGTGCGGGGTTCGACACGCTCATCGCAGCGCGGCAGGTCGGACCGGATGGGCAGATCGTCGCCGTGGACATGACGTCGGAGATGCGCGTCAAGACCGCGGCGGGTGCCAGCGCGATGGGTCTGACGAACGTCGAGGTCCGCGAGGGGTATGCCGAAGCACTCCCGGTCGAGGACGGCTGGGCCGACGTGATCATCAGCAACGGCGTCGTGAACCTGTGTCCCGACAAGCGTGCTGTATTCAAGGAGATGTTCCGGGTACTCAGACCGGGCGGGAGGATCCAGATCGGCGACATCCTCGTGCACCAAGAGGTGCCCCAGGAAGCGAAAGATGACATTGCCCTCTGGAGCGGCTGAATTGCCGGTGCTCTGCTGGATGCAGAGTGGAAGGTGCTCTTGCGGCAGGCAGGCTTCGTCGGCATCGCAATGTCGAACGAGGTCGATGTCTTCTCAGGGAGCAAGCATGAGAGCGACGCGAAGGACTTCGGCACGCGTGGTGTGACTGTCTTCGCCCACAAGCTGTAGCTGAAGGTCCGACCCCGCGGCCCGAACGAAGGAGCGGGAGCGCAGTCCGTGTCCGGCGGTCACCCGCGTCGCACGCCTCGCGGGGCCGCCGAGCGTCCCGCGGTCAGCTGAGCCGCGCCGGCGGTGAGATCCGGTCCGAGGAGCATCGCCCGCATCCGCTGCGCGACCGAAGTCGTCGCGCCGGCGCCGCTGATGGCGACGGTCGTGCCGCGCGGGAGATCAAGCCCCTCCTCGGCCACCGCGCGAAAGCGTCTCGCCTCGACCGAGACCAGGACCAGGGCATCTGCTCGCGCTCGTCTGGACGTTGCCACGGCTGTCCCGATCGGCGTGTCCTGACCGAGGTAGAGGATCCGCCAGCCCTGGCCATGCAGAACGATCCCGAACGCGATCAGCCCGATGTCGTGCAGCTCGCCGGGGACGCACGCGAGGACCGCACGTCGCCCGCGTCCCCGGTCCCAGCCGCGCGCGAGCGCGAGGAGCCGGCCACGGATGAGCGTGGAGCTGAAGTGCTCCTGCGCGACGCTGACCGCTCCGGTCGCCCATCGCTCGCCGATCGAGCGAAGCTCCGGCAGGATCGCGTTTTGGAGCGCGACCTCGAGCTCAGCGGTCGAGAAGAGGCGATCCAGCGCGTCATGGGCGCCCGCCTCATCGAAGGACAGAAGCGCCTCGTCGATGGCGGCCACGAGCCCCTCAGGGACGACCTTCGTCCTGCGGTTCAGCCCGTCCTCTTCGAGCACATCACGCGCGGCCTGCGCGGCGGACAGCCCCTGACGGAGGAGCGCCTGCATCCGCCGGACCCGCGATTCGTCCCGATCCGAGTACAGGCGGAAGCCGCCCGCTGTGCGCTGCGGCTCGACAAGCCCGTAGCGGGATTCCCAGGCCCGGAGCAGCTCCACGCTGACGCCGGCTCGCCGGCCGAGCTCGCCGATCCGGAAGAGCGGCCGTGATCCATCCATTCGCGTCAGTAGATACCCTATACAGACCCTTGACAAGCACTGTGACGAACACGTACCGTTCAAGAAGCTGTACAGAGGCTCTACAACTGGCTGGGCGAAAGGACACTGTGATGCGGGTCTGGGATGTGTTGCCGCGCGTCTTGTGCCGCGCTCACCTGCTCGGTGAGCACCGCGAGATCCATGCGGTGTATGCCGTCATCGCTCGTGGGTCCGAGGGGTACAGTCGGCATCCGGAGACCCGCCGCTGGGTGGGGAAGCTCCCCGCACTTGCCGTGCGCCACGCACGTGTCGCGGACGAGATGCGGTCCCGCGGATATCGTCACGCGAGCCCGATGCGCGCGACGCGCGGCTCCACGGTGCAGCGGTCACGGCTTCTTTCCCGCGACGGGCAGCTCGCCCGGCTTGCGGCCAAACCGTGCTCATGTCCGCTGCCGGCAGCGAAAAGGGAGAACACCCGATGACCGCCCACCGCCTCACCGCCGAGCAGACCGTGGCCAGGCCGCGAGCAGAGGTGTTCGCCTTCTTCTCGCGGCCAGAGAACCTCGCGCGGATCACCCCGCCCGGCATGCGGTTCAAGCTCGTGAGCGCCGACCGGGAGATGCGCCCTGGGCTGCGGCTCGCCTACACCCTGCGGCCGCTCCCGCTGATCCCGACCAGGTGGGTCAGCGCGATCACCCGCTACGACCCGCCCAGCGGATTCGTCGACGTGCAGGAGCGCGGCCCGTATGCGCGCTGGGAGCACTCCCACACGTTCGCTGAGGACGGGGCCGGAACCCGGATCACCGATTCGGTGGTCTACGAGCTCCCGTTCGGCCCGCTCGGCGATCTGGTGAATGCCCTCGTCGTGCAACGCCGGCTTGCGGCGATCTTCGCACATCGAAAGCGCGCGATCGAGGCACTGCTCCCGGTCGTGCAGCCACGGACCGACCCGTTGCGGGTCGCCGTCGCCGGTGGCACCGGGTTCGTGGGTGGCGCCATCGCGACCGCCCTCCACGCCCGGGGTGAGAGCGTCATCGTCCTCACGCACCGGCCCGAGAGCGCATCGGCGGCGCTCCCTGACGCCGTCGCGGTCCGGCGCGCTGACGTCGCGGACGAGCGCTCGCTCGCGGCCGCACTCGACGGCGTCGACGCGCTCGTGATCAGCCTCGCGTTCCCCAACTCGCCGATGGAGTCGCCTCGCCACGGCCGGACCTTCGAGGCCGTCGACGCCGCCGGGACCGAACGACTCATTACGGCCGCCTCCGCCGTCGGCGTGCGGCGGATCGTCTACATCTCCGGTGCGGGCGCCGCTCCCGATGCCTCGCGCAGCTGGTTCCGGGCGAAGTGGCGGGCCGAGACCGCGGTGCGCCGATCCGGGATCCTCTACACGATCATCCGGCCGACGTGGGTCTACGGCCCGCGCGATGTCGCCCTGAATCGCTTCCTCGGATTCGCAAAGTGGCTTCCATTCGTGCCGCTGACCGGAAGCGGTACGCAGCTGCTCGCCCCCGTCTTCGTGGACGACGTCGCCCGGTTGGCGGCGGACTCGCTTCGGGCCGATGCGGCCCGCGATCAGGTCTTCGAGGTCGGCGGACCGGAGACCCTCACGATGCGCGCGATCATCCGCGTCGCGCTCCGGGTGTCACGCATGCGTCGGTTCCTGCTGCCTGCGCCCGCGATCATGCTCAAGCTCTTCGCATGGCCGCTGCAGCTCCTGCCGCAGCCGCCGTTGACGCCGAACGCGGTCGACTTCATCAACCAGCCGGCGACGGTCGACACCGCGCCGCTCCTCGCGGCGATGCCGCGACGGCTGACCCCCCTCGCCGAGGGCCTGGCGACGTACCTCGGCAAGGCATCGGCAGGTGGTCGATGAGCATTCACCAGATGGACAGCGCACGGTCACGGAGCCTCGCGCGCTGGAATGGCACGCTCGCGGTGCTCCACTTCGCCCAGTTCGTCCTGATGGTGGCCATCTCGCGGACCGCGGCCGAATTCACCGCGTCCGTCTCGTACGTCGTGCCGCGGATCACCAACGGGACCTTTGCCGGCCTGGATACCCGCTCGGTCCAATTCGTCGATGTGCCGCTGGCATGGTTCGTCGCGAGCTTCTTCCTCATGTCGGCGACCGCGCACTTCCTGCTGCGGTGGCCGCTCCGCCGTCGATACGAGGGCTGGCTCGCGCGCGGGATGAACCCCGCGCGCTGGGTCGAGTACGCGTTCTCGTCGACCGTCATGATCCTTGCCATCGCCGAGCTCTCCTTCATCAAGGAGTTCTCCGCGCTCATCGCGATCGCGGGCTGCAACGTCGCGATGAACCTGTTCGGCTGGAGCATGGAGGCCGCGAACGAAGGTCGCGAGCGTCCGGACTGGAAACATTTCGTCTTCGGCTGCATCGTCGGCATCGTTCCGTGGATCGCGATCGGCGCCAGCCTCGTCGCGTACGCCGTCCAGCCTGACGCGCAGCCGATCCCGGCGTTCGTGTGGGCGATCTACGGATCGCTCTTCGTGTCCTTCAACGTCTTCGCGATCACGATGGTCCTGCAGTACGCGAAGGTCGGCCGGTGGCGTGACTACCTGACCGGCGAAAAGACCTACATGGTGCTCAGCCTCGTGGCCAAGTCCCTTCTTGCCTGGCAGGTGTGGTCGGGCACCCTCCGGCCGATGTGATGCGTCGGCCCGGAGCTACGCCCCCAGGGCTCCGATGATCGCGCCCATGACGAGCAGCCCAACGACGGGGAAACCGGCGACGATGAGATACAGCTTGATCGGGCGCTCGTTGAACAGGTTGTCGGAGAGGATGGCTGGTGCGACGAATCCCAGCCCGGCGTAGAGGCCGATGATCGCACCCCCAAGCAGCGTGCTCGCGTGTGCGAGGCCGATGATCCAATCGAGCGTCATCGCGCTGACGAGCGCGCCGACCGCGGTGATGACGTACAGCATCGGGCTCGCCGTGCCGCTCATCGGCGCCTTGTCCACCCGAAGCGCGACCCAAGGCTTTTGGAAGAGCAGCGGCGAGAACCATAGCGACCCGAGCACGATGTTGACCACAGCCGCGACGATGATGGCGACCCAGTTCACCTGACCCTCCCTCGCGTTCGCGGCAGTTTACGCGCCGTCGTTGCGTCGGCCGTCTGGGTCGGGAGGCGCCGCCGGAGCCAGGTCGAGCTAGCCGCGCCGCCGGCCGGGCGCCCCGCCGACGCCGGTATTCGGAGTGCTGGTGCGGTCGACACTGAAGCTCGCGCCATCCCTCCCGATCGCGGTCGGGACCGCGAGCGGCTGACCCGCTGCGTTGGTCATCGTGACCGCTCGCGCGCCAGCGCCCGCGAGGGTCTGCTTCTTCCCGTCGACGACGGTGCTCGCCGCAGCGAATGTGACGGAGCCGAAGCTATCCAGCGGCGCGATCCCGCGGCCGATGCTCGGCGCTTCCTGGATCCACTCGGCCGAGGTCTTGGACGAGCTGTAGCGGAGCGTCGTCGTGTAGGCCCGGCCCGTCGTGACGTTCCTCATGTCGATCACCCAGGACCCGGCCGACTGCTCCGTGAGGCTCACCGTCACCGTGTCGCCGGCGGTCACGCTGAGCGCGACCGTGCGCGTGGATTGAGGAAGGGTCTCGGTCCACGCGTCATACGTGACCGTGCCGTCAGGGTTGACCGTGGCCTCGGTCCCGGCCTGCACGAGATCGGTGGTGTTCGCCCCGCCGATGCCGACCCAGGTGGCATCGATGCCGGGCGTCTTCGGATCCGGCTTCGCGACGACCCAGGTCCCGGTGACGGACGTATACGTGCCGCCCGTCGCGACGTAGCCGGACCAGTTGCGTGAGGTGCTCCGCACGACGCCGCTGGTCGGACCTTGTGGTGCGCCGGGCGCGACACCGGTGACCCCGGCCGGTGTCGCGTTCGGCTGGGTGTTGGCGGCGATCTTCCATGCGCCGCTCTCCAGTACGAGGTCGTACTCGTTCTGATCAGTGCTCCGATCGGTGGTGCCGTCGGCGTACGTGCTCGACCAGGTCTCGGTCGTCGACGCGGTCGCGGTCGGTCCAGTCACCGTGATGGCGCCGAACGTGATGTCGACGAGCGTGACGCCGGCCAGGCCGCCCGCTGCGAGGCCGTTGTTGATCTTCGCCAGCTCGGCGTAGTGCGCCGCCGTCGAGGTCGCTCTCATGAGGGACGGGTCGTGCGCGGCGAACGCGGCGGCCTGCGCAATGTTCGCCGTCCGGATCACGTCCTTGACCGCGGCCTGCGCCGTCGCAGCGGTGGTCGTGCCGGTGACGGTCACGGCGGGCACCACGCTCGGCACGACCAGCTGGGTCAGGGCGCGCGCGCCGCCGAGGCCCACGGCCCCGCCGAGCAGCGCACCGATGAGCAGCAGCGCGAGCCCATCGGCTTTCCGGGTCCGCCTCGTGGGGGCGGGCGCGTCGGTCGGCGTCGCCGGGAACAGCGGTCGATCGGACATGGCCCGAGCATCCGTCAGGGGCCGGTCCTGAGCATGAAAACGCCGTGAGAAGGAGGTAAGGGATCGGTGAAAGCGGGCTCCCGGGCCCGCCTTCCGGCGGTTCGTTGACGGAAGCGCGGGCAAAGGCGGATAATCCTCTTGTCCAGTCGCGCAAGGGGGTTGCGGAAAGCAACCTCTTTTTGATGTCTGGCCCAACGAGTTCGCCCACCTAGCTCAGTTGGTAGAGCACGTCCTTGGTAAGGACGAGGTCTCGGGTTCGATCCCCGAGGTGGGCTCACACGGAGAGGAGCACGCAGGACATGGCGAAGAAGAAGTTCGAGCGCAATAAGCCGCACGTGAACGTCGGGACGATCGGGCACATCGACCACGGCAAGACCACGCTCACCGCGGCGATCACCAAGACCCTCTCGCTGCGCGGCGGGGCCGAGTTCCGGGCCTTC
>JANLWM010000166.1:0-10829 GCA_031364525.1 Chloroflexota bacterium
GTCTCGATGAGGGCCTTGATGTCCTCCTCACTGACGAGGGTCCCTTCCTGCGGGTTCGCGCCGAACGGCGCGGTCACCACCCGCGTCAGGAAGAAGAGCGCGGTGACGAGCGGCCGGGTGAGCCAGGTGATCAGCTCGAGCGGGAACACCATCAGCAGCAGCACCTGCTTGGCATGGCGCACGCCGATGGAGCGCGGCACGAACAGCCCGAACAGCACGGCCACGAGAGACAGCACCGAGACCGTGACGACGACCGCACCGACGTCACTGAAGGCGGCTGCGATGCCGACGAGCCGCAGCAGCTCGGAGAGGCGCGGCGCGAGGAACGCGGCCGCGATCCCCGAGAACGCGAAGATCGCGAAGAACTCGACCACCTGGATGGCCGCGAGGTATCGGACCCGGCGCTCCCCCATCCGGCCGGCCCGCACCCCCCGGCGCCCGCCGGCGACCAGCTCCTCGACGAGCTGCGGACGGCGGATCGCGTGGAGCGCGGCCTCGCTCATCGACATGATCGCGAGCACGAACACGAGGACGAGCTCGACCGTGAGCAGCTGCCAGGCGTCCACTACGGCTTCGCCTTGGTGGCCGGCTTGACGGCCTTCTTGATGGCCCGCGCCGGCATGCCCACCGCGAGCATCCCCGCCGCGACGTCCTTCGTGACGACGGCCCCGGCACCGGTCACTGCGCCCTCACCGATCGTGATCGGCGCGCGCAGCAGCGTGTCGGAGCCGATGAACGCGTCGTTGCCGATGGTCGTGCGGTTCTTGTTTGCCCCGTCGTAGTTCATCGTGATCGCGCCCGCGCCGATGTTCACACGCTCGCCGACGTCGGCGTCGCCGACGTAGCTGAAGTGATGCATCTTGGTGCCTCGGCGCAGCCGCGAGGCCTTCACTTCGCCAAAGTTGCCCATCTCGACGCCCTCCTCGAGGTACGCGCCCGGCCGAAGGTGCGAGTACGGACCGATCCGCACACCGTCCTCCAGCGTCGCGCGTTCGAGGACCGATGCCTCCACGACACACCGCGCGCCGACCGTCGTGTCGCGAAGGATCGCGTATGGGCCGACGCGCGTGTCGGGACCGATCGATGTCGCTCCCTCGAGCACGCAGCCGCGCTCGATGACGGCGTCCGGCGCGATACGAACGGTATCGTCGACGACCGACGACTCCGGATCGCGGAACGTCACTCCCTCGAGCATCAGCCGGTCGCGGATCCGGCGCCGCAGGACCGTCTCGGCGGCCGCGAGCTCGATCTGCGTGTTCACCCCGAGGCCCTCCGCCGGATCGGGTGTGCAGAACGCCGCGACGCGCCTGCCGGCGGCGATGGCCGCGGCGACGACGTCGGTGAAGAAGATCTCTCCGGTCGTATTCGGGACGAGCGTCGCGATGGTCGTCCGGAGCCACCCGAGGTCGATCGCGTACGCGCCGAGATTCGACTCCGGCAACAGGCGTTCCTCGGCTGTCGCGAGCCGCGCCTCGACGATGTGCTCCACGTCTCCCGCGCCGTTCCGCACGATCCGTCCATAGGCGTTGTCGGTCCCGACCCGTGCCGTGAGCAGAGCGACCGCAGCACCGCGCTCGCTGCGCAGGGCGCGAAGGCGCTCAAGCGTCGCCGCGCCGAGCGTCGGCGTGTCGCCGTACAGGACGAACGCCTCGCCATCCCGGGCATCCGTCGCATCGAGAGCCGCGCGGACGGCGTCGCCGGTGCCTTTCATCTGCGCTTGGATCGCGACGATGATCCCGGATGTCCCGGATCCGAGGAGCTCCCGGCCGGGCGCTTCCAGCTCCGGCGAGAGCACCACGACGATGCGGGCGCCCGCGGCGGTCGCGGCCTCGACCGCCCAGAGCAACAGCGGCTTCCCGGCGCAGCGTTGCAGGATCTTCGGCGTCTTCGAGCGCATGCGGGTGCCGTGGCCCGCAGCCAGGACGAGCGCGAGGGGCTGCCCGCTCATCGGGTCGAGCTGCGGATCAGCGGGCGGGCTGGGGCGCCAGGATTCGAACCTGGGATCGAGGATCCAAATTCCTCTGCCTTACCACTTGGCCACGCCCCAACGACGGGACGAGATGCTGCGGGACATGGCCCAAGTCTAGGTTGCGGTCAGGCTGCGGACCCGCCGTTGCCGCCGGTCGGCCGTTTGCCACGCTTGATGAGCTCGGCGACGCGCCGGCCGCCCTTCCGGCCCAGCTGGGCGTAGCCCTCGCTCCCGAGCTGGATCTTTCGGGCTTCCCCTCCGCGGCGGCCGAGCTGCGCGTAGCCCTCGCTGCCGAGCTGCCCCTTGCGCGCCTCACCGCCCTTGCGGCCGAGGTCCGCATAACCGCCGGCGCCAAGCTGCTTCTTGCGGGCCTGACCGCCGCGACGGCCGATCTCCCGATAGAACTCCGGGCCGTGCTTGGTCGCGGTCTTCTTGCCGCCCTTGCGGCCGGCCTGCCGGACGGTGAGGTCACCCTTTTCATCCACCTTCTGATCGTAGGAGGACAGCGCTCGCTCAGACGGTCGTGCCCGTTCGTCCCCCCGTTGATCCAAGGGCCCGGGCTCTCGCATCGAGGCCCTGTCCCCGCAGGATGCGTGCGAGGCGGAGTGCATCACGATGATCATCGGCGACCGCGAAAAGCGATGGCCCGCTGCCGGAGAGCGACAACGTCACGCCCTTCGCGCCCGCGACGAGACGCGTCTCACCGATCTCGCGGCAGACGCGGGCAGCCGCATCCGCCAGATCGTTACGAAGCTGTGCGCGCACCGTGTCCGGATCGATGGTCATGGTGTCGAACGCGCGCGCGAGCGCGGTCGACCGGGAGCCGTCGCTCCATTCGTCGGGGCGGAGGGCAGCGAATACGTCGGCCGTCGCGAGCCGCGCGCCGACGCGAACAAGGACGATCCAGAGCGCCACGGCCGGCGCCGGGAGCGGCCTGACGCGCTCGCCGCGACCCTCGACCAGCGCGAACAGCGCTCCGGAGGCGAAGAACGGCACGTCGGAGCCGACGGACGCGGCCACGGGCCGCAGCTCGGCGGTCGAGCGCCACAGCCGCGCCAGGCCGCGGAGCGCCGCTCCTGCATCGCTCGACCCGCCGCCCAGCCCCGCTGCGACCGGGATCCGCTTCGCGACACGCACGTGCGCGTGCGGCGGCCGTCCGAGCTCGGCGGCGAACGCCTCAACAGCGAGCGCGGTGAGCTCACGGCCGGCCGGCGCGCCCGGATCCGGTCGCACCTGCACATCCAGGCGGCCGGCTGACGCGATCCGCACCCGATCGGCGAGGTCGAGCGTCGCGAAGACGCTCCGCAGGTCGTGGTAGCCGTCGTCGTCGCGCTTCCCGAGCACCTCGAGCGTGAGGTTCACCTTCGCCGGGGCAACGAGGCGGATCGCGCGGCTCACTGCGTCGCTCCGAGCGCCGTCGCGAGCCGGACCCACTCCGCGACGGAGAGCTCCTCCGGCCGCCGCGTGGGTGCGATGCCGGCCGCGGCGAGGGCGACCTCGGCCCGCTCCTTCCCCACGCCGGCCTCGAACCCCAGCGCGCCGCGCAGCTGTTTGCGCCTGTGGCGGAAAGCGTCGCTGACGAGCGCCAGGAACGAGGCCCGGTCCAACGGTGCGAACGACGGCTCGGTCCGGACGCGGAGCGCCACGATCGCGGAGTCGACCTTCGGCGGCGGCTGGAACGAGCCGGCCGGGACCCGGCGAACGATGGTCGGCTCGGCGAAGCACTGGACGAAGACCGAGAGGAAGCCCCGTTCCCGGGCGTCACCCGGCTGGGCGACGATCCGCGTCGCGACCTCATCCTGGACGAGCACCACCATCAACGGGGCGCGTCGCGGATCCTCGAGGAACCGGATGAGCAGTGGCGACGTGATCTGGTACGGGAGGTTCGCGACGATGCGGGTCGGCGGCCGTGGCCCGGCCGCGTAGAGGTCGACCTCGAGCGCGTCACCACGGACGATCCGGACGTTCTCGCGGTCACCGACCGTGTCGCGAAGGACCTTGACCATCCGCTCGTCGATCTCGACCGCGGTGACCGACCGCGCTCGATCCGCGAGCGCAGCCGTCAGGACGCCTGGACCGGGACCGATCTCCAGGACGTCGTCACCCTCGGAGAGCTCCGCAGCCTCGACGATCGCCGCGAGGGCGGAGCGGTCCACCAGAAAGTGCTGGCCGATCCCTTTCGACGCGCGCACGTCGTGCCGGTCAAGGAGCGCGCGCAGGGCCCGCCGGTCGCTGAGGTCGGTCTTCGGCGAGTGCACTGTCGCGAGCCTAGGGGGTGGTCCTCACTTGCAGGCCCATTGGCGGGCCTGGCCACGGGAGAACATCCACGCCGCGACGTTCGCGTTGGCCACCGGGTCCCACACGCTCGCCCCGCCGTAGCCCGCCGCGACGCTGTTCGCCCGCCAGGTGCCCGGGATGATCTGGAACAATCCGGACGCGCCGAGGATCCCGTTGTACGCGAGCGGGTCGTAGCGGCTCTCGCAATAGGCGACGCGCAAGAGCGTGTCCGCACTGACCCCGTACTTGTCGGCAGCCGCGGTGATGATGGCGGCGATCTCGCTCGGAGCGGGCGGCGCCGGCTTCGGCTTGATCCCGACGTGCAGCACCTGGGCGACCGGCGCCGAGAGCTCCAGGGTGGCGACGATCGTGCGCTCGGCCTCGGCCCCATTCACGTACCGCACCGTGAACGTGATCCGCGACTCGCCGGCGCTGCCGGCGACCGTGACCTGCTGCCAGCCCTGGTATTGGTCCGGCTCCGCGACGGTCTGCACCGGCGCGTTCACCAGGATCGTCTCGGTGACGGTGCTCTCGGTGATCCGCTCGATCCCGACGATCGCGCCCGGGACGATCGGGCCCTCGGCCGCGACCTCGAGGCGGTCGGCTGGCCCGAGGACGACGCCCGCCCGGGCGAGGAAGTCCCCCACCGTGCCCGGCTGAGCGCGTAGCGCGATGGGGGTCCCGCCATCGACGACCGTCACCGGGAAGCCGCGGTCCAGGACGATGCGGAGGCCCGGGACGAGGCTCTGTTCAGGCGCCACCGACAGCCGGTCTCCCGGGCCGACGTCCAGGCCGACGGACCGAAGGAGGGCCGCGACGGTCTCCCCGGGGTGGGCGTCGGTCGCGACGGAGATCCCGTCGATGACCAGCGTGACCGCGGTCAGCTGATCGATAGCGGCCAGCGGACGGAACCGGGCGACCCCGGATACCCGTTCGAGACCGGCGACCGCCAGGGGGACAGGGTCGTGTTTCGCCGGCGCGACGACCGCCCAGGTCCCGGCCATGACCAAGAAGGCCAGGACGCCAAGGCCCGCGCTGCGAAGGACTCGCTGGACCAACACCGCTTTCGCTATGACCGCCTCCTCATTGCCCCGTCGCCCAATCGCACGCGGCCATGGCGAAGCCAAGGTGTACGAAAGGGGGACGCCTAAAGGCTACCAGAGCGGGCCTGCGACCGTTCACGGTCGCAGGGCGGCAAGGAAGTGACCGCTCTCCGCCCGACCGGGACCGCTCAGGAGCCCGGCGGAGTCCAGCCACGCTGCCGAAGATGGTCGCGCAGGGCGGGTCCGACGTCATCCCGAGCGAGGGCCTGGTCGACGAAAGCGGTCACGTAGCCGCTCCGGTCGCCGGCGTCGTACCGGTCGCCCTCCAGCTCGATCGCCCAGACGGCCTCGCGCGCGGCCATGGCGCTGACCGCGTCGACGAGCCAGACCTCGCCGCCCCGGCCCGGCCGGAGAGCCGCCAGGTACTCGAAGATCGGCGGCTCGAGGACGTAGCCGTGGACCGAGGCAAGGTCGCTCGGAGCGTCCCCGGGAGCCGGCTTTTCGACCATCCCGGTGACCCGAAAGGCGCCGCCGTGAGCGGCGTCGGCCGCCCCGCGGAAGATCCCATATCGGGAGGTCAGCGCGGGCTCGACGCGGGCCGCGCCGGCGATGCTGCCCCCGAGCCGGTCCCGGGCGTCCAGCATCTGCCGGAGGGCGGGCGTGCCACCGAGAACCAGGTCGTCTCCCCAGAGCATCGCGAACGGCTCGCCCCCCACGGCCGCGCGGGCCCGCAGGACGGCGTCACCGTTCCCCCTGGGCTCCTCTTGGACCACGATCTCCACCTGGGCGAGCGTCTCCGGCCGCGTCAGGGCGGCCAGCTCAGCGTCCCGTCCTTCTTCGCGGAGCCGGCGTTCGATCCGCGGGCTGGGCTGGAAGTGCGCCGCGAGCGACTCCTTTCCCGGGGCAACGATGAGCACGACCCGCTCGATCCCGGAGCGAGCACATTCGCTCACGACGTGTTCGAGCACGGGCGTATCCACGATCGGGAGCAGCTCCTTTGGCACGCTGCGGCTGAATGGCAGGAACCGGGTCCCGAGCCCGCCCGCGGGGATCACCGCGATCCGGACGGGCTTCACCGGGCGCTCAGGCTGAAGGTGACCGGCTCGGTCGACCGGGGCGCGATCGCCGTGATGGCGATGAGCGGCGGGCGACGGTCCTTCGAGCCGTCGACATCGAGCTCGAGCGTGCCGTCCTCCACGATGTGGCGCTCGACGACGGTGGTCGCACCCGGGCGGATGACCTGCACGATGTAGCGCTGCTTGACCACGTTCGATGACCGGATGAACCCGCTGCCCGTCCAGCCGGCGTCGCTCTCGGCATCGTCCGCGAGACCGATCTCGGGGATCGCGATGTCATCGATGGCGATCCCATTGAAGTTCAACGCCCCATCGGTGACGTACTCGAAACGGAGCTGGACCTTCTTCCCCGCGTACGCACTGATGTCGGCGGTCTGCTTCACCCACGCCGGACTCTTGCCGTTCCCTGAGTTGCCGGTCATCCCGTTCCCGAGATTGTTCCCATTCGGGTCGTCGGTCGTGGTCGCCTCGGTCTTGAGGGTCGCCCAGTGAGCGCCGTCCGTCGACACGGAGACGTAGCCGTAGTCGAAATCGGGTTCGACCTCGTACCAGCTCCAGAACGACAGGCTGGCCTTCGTCACCGCCGTCAGATCGACCTCGCGGGTCAGCGTCGAATCCAGGCCATCGACCCGATCCGACCACCAGAACGACCGGCCCGAGTGCGCGTCCGTCGGGATGATCCGTTGGGTCTTCTGACCGTCGAACTTCAGGTGGATCGGGGCCTGCGGCACGGTGATGTACCGGGCCGCGTATTCATGCACGGTGGTCTTGATCTCGCTTCCCGCGGTCACGCGGTCCTGGGACGAGGCGCCGGCCGCGCTCAGGCGGGTACCGCTGTAGGCGAACCTGGGCTCAGGATTCGATCCGATAAGGGCATTGGCAGCGACGAAATCAGCGAACTGCTCCTCCATCCCGGGCTGGCCGCGGGCTTTGAGCACGGCGTCGACGTCGAGCGGGGTATCGACGCCATGGGCGAGGAGGGCATTGATCAGCTCGTCGCCCCCGGCGTGCTGGCGAAGGAACTCGAGGAACAGGAGCGCGGCACCATAGTGGAGCGTGGCGTCCTTATCGAGATCGCTCCAGTCGTTCAGCTGGGTATCGGGCTGCCGAAGGAACTGCTGGTCGAAGCCGCCGCTGTAGCCGACGAAGCGTTCGCACAGCTGGGCCTGCCCCTCGTTGAACCACACGATCGACCGGACCCGCCGGTTGAACTGGATCATGTGGCAGAGCTCGTGGGCCAGAACGCTGTAGAAGTAGTCCGTCGCAAAGCGCGGCGCCGACGCGTTGATATAGATCATCTCGCGCTCGGCCGAGAATTGGTTGACCCAGACCGGGTATTCGTCGGCGGATGAGAAATAGCCCGCGGCCCGACCCGGGATCCGGGCCACCAGGACGTCGACGCGCGGATCGGCGTCGATGCCGGGACTCCACTCCGACCCGTAGGCCGCCCGATCGGCCGGATAGATCTTCGTTTCGAACGTGGTGGCGGTGGTCTGGAGCGCGGTCGCGTCGACCACGACGCCATTCTCGACCCACCACTTCGAGTGATCGGTGAGCACCCGCAGGGTGGCGGTCACCTTGACGTTCTTCTTGGCGTCGAAGTCATAGGTCCAGAACTGGGTGGTGACCCCGATGCCCTCGTCAGGTGCGCTCTGGCGGACAGCGGTGAACGGCGCCGCAGGCGTCCCGTCGCGCCCCTTCAGCCGGCGCGTGAGGTCGAAGAGATCCGCGACCGGCAGCTTGTTCGCGGCGAGCGCGGCGGTCATGTCCGCGACCGCAGGGGCGATGCTGGGTCGGGCGGACGGATCCGGCGTGCCGGTGCACACACCGGCAACGACCAGGATCGCGATGAGCAGCGCCACGGGTGACCGCATCAATACCGAACGTAGCCGCCGGCGAGGGTCTTCGTCGCGACGAGGGTCGTTCCCCGGTGGTAGCGCCGAGGCACCCGCTGGTGGATCGCCGTCACGACCTCGTAGCTGATCGTGCCGCAGGCGGCCGCCAGGTCGTCCGCTGTCAGGGCGAGCCCACCCTGGGTACCGATGACCACGACCTCATCGCCTGCCTTCACCCCCTCGATACCGGTCACGTCCAGCATCACGTGGTCCATCGCGACCCGGCCGGCGATGGCCACCGCGGTCCCACCGACGAGAAGGCGGGCATGTCTCCCCGCGGCGCGCGGGAGGCCGTCGCCGTAGCCGACGGGTACGGTCGCGATCCGACCGTCGCGCGCGAGCCGGTACTCGTGGCCGTACGACACGCCCGTGCCCGCGGGTACGTCGATGACCCGATGGACCCGCGACCTCCACGTGAGCGCCGGCCGGAGCGCCAGGCGGTCCGCAAGATGCGGTGCCGCGTGCAGGCCGTACAGCGCCAGCCCCGGCCGGATCGCGGTCATGAGCGGCCGGCTCGCCACGCTCGCGACAGCGCCCGTCGCGCTCGCGTGCACCCAGCGGGGCCGGTCGATGGCTGCGAGGAACGCATCGAAGCGATCGAGCTGCAGGTTCGTCGTCGTGAGGTCGGCTTCGTCCGCGCGGGCCAGATGGGTGAAGACGCCTTCGATCCGGATACCGGGAAGCTTCGCGATCGCGGCGTACCGGTCGACCGCCTCGGCGAGCGGCGAGCCAAGACGCGTGAGCCCGGTGTCCACCTTGAAGTGCACGACGGCCATCGTGCCCGCAACGCGTGCGGCTGCACCGAGGGCAGCCGCACTCTCGGTCTCCCAGACCGTGGTGGCCAGATGTGCCGCGATCGCCGCATCGCGTTCGCTCTGTGTCTGGGCGCCGAGCAGCACGAGGAGCATGGCCTCCGGGACGGTGCGCCGCAGGACGATGCCCTCTTCGACCGTGGCCACCGCAAGCCCAACGGCGCCCGACTCGATGGCCGTCTCTGCGATGGCCTCGGCCCCATGACCGTACGCATCGGCCTTCACGACGGCGATCACACCGGTCCCCGATCGCGCGCGGAGCGCTCCGACGTTCGCCGCGACCGCGTCCAGGTCCACGTCGGCGACCGTCGTGCGGATGACCGGCGTCACGAGGGGCCGAGCACCTGGCGGAGCGCGCGCGGGATCGCATCGGCGATGTCGGTCGCGAGAGCGCCACTCTCACCGACCTCGCTCGCGAGGAGCGCGCCCGCGCGGCCGTGCACCCAGACGCCCGCGCACGCCGCCGCGAGCGGCCCGAGGCCGCGGGCGATGAGCGCCGCGATCACGCCACCGAGCACATCGCCGGAGCCGCCAACACCGAGCGTGGGGTTCGGCTGATCGTGGACGAAGGTCCTCTTCCCGTCGGTGACTACGGTGATCGCGCCCTTCAGCACGACGACAGCACCCCATTCACGGGCATGCCGCTCAGCGAACGCGATCCGCCCACTGCGGGCTGGTACGACCCCCCCGGCCAGCCGGGCTGCCTCGCCGTCATGCGGCGTGAGGACGCACTTGGGCGGCAGGAGGTCCGTCCAGTCCTCGGTCCGCGCGAGCGCGTTCAGGCCATCGGCGTCGATCACCGTCGCGATGCCCTTCGCGTTGCGCAGGACCGCAGTGACGAACTCATCCGTCCCCGTGCCGTGCGCGAGCCCAGGCCCGATGAGCATCGCCTTGACCTTTTCGCCAAAGAGAGTGGTCAGCTGGGCAGCCGCGGCTGTAGCGACGAGCCCCGGTTGGGCTTCCGCCAATGGGAAGAACGTGAGGTTCAGGTCGCTCGCGGCGACCGCCTCGGTCACCGAGCGCGCCGACGCCACGGTGACGACGCCGGCGCCGCTCCGCGCCGCGGCGCGAGCAGCGAGCATCACGGCGCCGGGGTAGCGAAGCGATCCGCCGACGACGAGGACGCGCCCGCGTTGCTCCTTTCCGGCTGTGGGCGCAAGCGGCTTGAGGACCGCACGGACCGCGCGCGCGTCGAGGGGCGTGGACCGCACCTCCGGCGCGGCGCTCAGGACGCCGACCCCGCCCGGGTGCCCACCGCAACGGCGACCGCGAGGTCGCGGATGTGGGAGATGCTCACCGCGAGCGGCGCCGACAGACCGAGGGCCCGCCGACGCTCCTCCGCCCGACCGTGGAGGGCCACGATCGGCTGCCCGAGCGACGTTCGCCTGATCTCGATCTCCCGCCATCCGACGCCGCGGATCCCGAGACCAAGGACCTTCGAGACCGCTTCTTTCGCCGCCCACCGGCCCGACAGGTGCAACACGTTGCGCCGGCAGTACGCGCGCTCCCACTCGGTGTACACGCGCTTCAGGAATCGCTCGTCGTGACGTTCGAGCACGCCCTTGATCCGCACAGTCTCAATGATGTCGATCCCAACTTCGTTACTCAACGGTCACAGCCTTTGCGAGGTTGCGTGGCTGGTCCACGTCGTTCCCCCGGCGATCGGCGATGTGATACGCGAGCAGCTGCAGCGGTACCACCGCGAGCGCGGGCGAGAGCAGCTCGTTCGTCGCGGGGATCCGGATGATCTCGTCCGC
>JANLWM010000183.1:0-2071 GCA_031364525.1 Chloroflexota bacterium
GCGGATCTCGATCGTCTCGAGCGATCCCCGGGCGCGCTCGATCGCCGGCTCGGTCCATCTTCCCGCGTACGCGTCGCTGGGCTCGCTCGAGCGCGAGGAGCTCGATCCCACCGAGCACCTCGGGGCGCCTCGCCGCGCCGCGCTCGCGGCAGCGGTCCCCCGTAGACGCGGGCCCGCCGCCGGATCCCGCCGCCGCACGCTCGGCGTCGTCGCGAGTGCCGTCGCTGCGGGCGTGATCGTCCTCGGGTTGGTCGTGCCATCCGCAACGGTGACGGTCGCCGCTGCAGCGACGCTGATGCCGAGCGTGACGTTCACGCTTCGGGCCGGCGCCGGCGGTGACATGAGCGCGCAACCGCTCAGCGCGACGATCAACGCCAAGGTGACCGGCACCGCCACGGGTACCCGCAATGACGACATCAAGGCGACCGGATCGGTGCGGTTCACGAACCAGACGACCGACGACATCGCCATCCCGAAGGGAACGATCGTCCAAACGACCAGCGGTGCTGACCGGATCCAGTTCGCGACGACCGAGACCAAGACGTTGCCGCGGAGCATCATCCTGGGCATCACTCTGGCGTCGGGTCAGATCGATGTTGGCGTCGAGGCGGTCATCGGCGGACCGGCGGGCAATGTGGCCGCGAACCGGATCATCGTGAGCAACCGCGGCGTGTATGTCGTGACGAACCCGCTGCCGACCACGGGCGGCGACACGAAGAAGATCCCCGTCATCCGAGCGGAGGACTACACGGCGGCGACCGCGAAGGCGAGCGTTGACCGGGCGCTCGCGGACGCGGCGAACGACCAGAAGCTTCGGTGGAAGGCGCAGCTCACCGGCGACGCGGTCGTCTACGTCGGCGCGCCGACCCTCACCTCACAGGGCGCGCTCGCGGACGTCGTCGGCCGAGAAGCCGCGACCTTTGACGTGCCCGTGAGCGCCACCGTCCAGGGATTCGCGGTCGCCGGGAACGAGCCCGCTCGAACGGCGATCGAGCGATACCGCGCGATGGCCGGGGAGGGGAATGTCCTGGACGAGCGCTCGGCCCAGTTCGGCGGTATCACGACGCCGACGGTCGCGGACAACGGGGTGACCTGGAGGCTCGTGGCGTCCGGTCAGCAGTCGGTACGGCTCACGAAGGAGCAGGTCGGGCGATCGGTCGCCGGACGGAGCATCGCCGACGCGCGGGCTGCGCTCCAGGGGCAGGGTCTGCGGGTCACGGATATCAAGATCACGCCATCGTGGTGGCCGCGGCTGCCGCTGCTCGACGCACGCATCACGGTCAACTGACGTGCGTTATCTTGCCCTCGACGTCGGCGATCGCCGGATCGGTCTTGCCGTCGGAGACGACGCGTTCGGCATCACCCGCGCGCTACCGACCCTCCGCCGATCGCGCCGCCTGGCCGCGGACGTCGAACGGATCTCCGCGATCGCGCGTGGTGAGGAGGTGGGTGCTCTCGTGATCGGTCTCCCGCTGACACTTCGAGGCGAAGAAGGACAGCAGGCCGCGCGCGTGCGGCGGTTCGCGCTGTCCCTCGAGCCGATCGGTCTTGCCATCGAGCTGTACGACGAACGGAACACGACGGCCGAGGCCGTGCACCGCGGGGCCGAGGATGATGACGCCGGCGCTGCCCGGGTGCTGCTGGAGGATTACATGAGCACGAAGACGGGCCGACCGGACGGCCGGCAGATGCAGCAGTGACGGAGCCGGTATCCCGTGGACCGGTGCGCGCCTCGAGCGTCCGCCGAGGTGCGCGGCCACCGCGCAAGCGCTCGAGCACGGGACCGCTCGTCTTCGCCCTCGTTGTCGTCGTCGCGGCCGTCGCGCTGTTCTTTCTCGCGCGGCCGCTCGCGACCGATGCGATCGTGCAGGCGGCGGACGATCACGACACGCTCCTTCGCCAGGCATCGGTGCGGTCCATCATCGCGCCGACGGTGGCGCCGCTCGTGGACGCTCCAGCGGATCCGAACGGCAAGACGGTCGATTTCGTCGTGAAACGTGGTGCCACCGCCTCCCAGATCGCGGCGGACCTGCTGAAGGCGAAGCTGATCACGTCAGCGCTCGCATTCAAG
>JANLWM010000185.1:0-25727 GCA_031364525.1 Chloroflexota bacterium
ATGCAGTGAATCCGACCAGCGAGCCGAACACGACGAGGTACCCCATCGCGAGGAGCGAGCTGGTGGACCAGGTCGCCGGCTCGAGATGAGAGAGCTCCCCCATCGCGGCACCGAACACCAGCAGGACCACGCCGCCGGCGAGCTGCTGGACGCCGGTCGAAAGCAGAGCGTTCCGGGGCATCCGCAGGCGCGGCGCGAGGAACGTGCCGGTGGCCCAGGACATCGTGGCGACGAGGAGCAGCAGCACGCCGCCGGTGTCGACCGCGCCCGTCGAGCCGCGTGGTACGACCAGGAAGGCGACGCCCGCGAACCCCACCGCGACACCAACGAACGTGGAGAGATGGATGCGGTCGCCCGCGACGCGACGGAGGATCACGATCCAGAGCGGAACGGACGCGACGATGAGCGCGGTGAGGCCGGAAGGGACGGTGCGTTCCGCCAGGACCACGAAGCCATTCCCGCCGACGATGAGCAGCAGGCCCACGGTCGCGGCGGCGGCGAGGTGGCCGCGCTCGAGGCGGACGCCCCGCCGGGCAGCGGCGAGGGCGAGGAGCGCCAGACCGGCGACACAGAACCGGAGTCCGGCCGAGAACAACGGCGGCAACGTCTGCACGGCGATCGCGATCGCGAGGTACGTCGAACCCCAGATGACGTACACGGCGCCGAGGGCTGTCCAGATCGCGAGTGGTGACGCGTTCCGGCTCGTCGACATCACGTCGATGCTATCGGCCGCGATTCACCGCGGTCCCGGTGAAGGTGGCCGGCATGGGCCTTTCCCGTCCGCGCCTGCGCCACGCTCGATACCTAGACTGACGTCGATGGACTACGACCTCTCCCCCGAGCAGGAAGAGATCCGCAAGCTCGCGCGGGACTTCTCGGACCGTGAGATCGCGCCGGGCGCCCGAGAGCGCGATCGGACCGAGTCCTTTCCGGCCGACGTGCTGAAGAAGATGGCGCCGCTCGGCCTTCTCGGGGGCCCGATCCCCGAGGAATACGGTGGTCACGGTCTCGACTACATCTCCCACGCGCTCGTGACCGAAGAGATCGGGCGGGCGGACTCGTCCGTCCGGACGACCCTCTCGGTCCAGATCTCCCTTGTCGAGCTCACGATCCTCAAGTGGGGCACCGAGGCGCAGAAGAAGCAGTACCTGCCCCGGCTCTGCAGCGGCGAGGTCATCGGCTGCTTCGGTCTCACCGAGCCCGAAGTGGGCAGCGATGCGACGAAGCTCCGCACGACCGCCACGCGTGACGGCACGGACTGGATCCTGCGCGGCCGCAAGATGTGGATCAGCAACGGAAGCGTGAGCGGTCTCGCGCTCGTGTTCGCGCAGACCGATGCGACGAAAGGTCACAAGGGCATCGTCGCTTTCCTTCTCGATCGGGCCAAGCAGCCGTATGGCAGCCAGGGCCTACACGGGAAGCTCGGTCTCCGTTCGAGCGATTCGTCCGAGCTCATCCTCGACGACGTCCGGGTCCCGGACGCCAACCGCCTGGGCGAGGTCGGTGACGGCTTCAGGATCGCGATGAGCGCGCTCGATTCCGGCCGGTACTCCGTCGCCGCAGGCGCGGTCGGGGTCGCCCAGGCCTGCATCGACGCCTCGGTGAGGTACGCGACGCAGCGCAAGACCTTCGGCAAGCCGATCGCCGGCCATCAGCTCGTCGCCGAGATGATCGCCGACATGGTGGTCGAGACGGAGGCGGCGCGGCTCCTCGTGTGGCGCGCCGGCGATCTCAAGAACAAGGGTCGCCCGAACACCCGCGAGACCAGCATCGCGAAGCTCTATGCCACGGAGGCCGCCCAACGCGCAGCCGACAACGCGATCCAGATCCACGGCGGCTACGGCTTCTCGGATGAGTTCCCGGTGGAGCGCTACTGGCGCGACGCGCGGGTGAACCGGCTCTACGAGGGAACGACCCAGATCCAGAAGCTCATCATCAGCCGATTCGCGACCGGCATCGACGCCATTTCCTGATGACCATGCGTTGGGACGGTAACGCGGAGCGCACGCTGCGCTCGCTCGCGGACATGGTGCCCGCGACCTTACGCGAGCTCGCGAGCGCGGCGGCCCGCGACGAAAGCGAGCTGGTCGCATCGGATCGCGAGGCGGTCGAGGTCATGACCGAGGACGTCGTGCGTGGGTGGATCCGGACGACGCCGCCGGAACAGCGGAACGGGCTCGTCGCGGTGATCGACAGCCTTGGCTTCGACGTCGAGCTCTTCGCCGAGGACCTTCAATCCGCGGAAGGCTGGGATGATGACGGCGGTGAGGACGACACCGAGGCGAGGTGAGATCGCTCGCGGCGCGCGAGGGCTTCACCGATCGTCTCGGGTGCCGCGGCCATCGCCAGCGTGAACGTCTCGCGCGCGTCATCGATCGCGCCGAGCTCGCGTAGCGCGACGCCCCCGAGATAGCCGAGGAACGAGCGCTCGTCCGGAGCGAGCAGCACGAACCGATCTTCAGCCTCGCGTAGCCGGGCCTGCACGGTCCCCGGATCGCCGCAGTGCGCAGCTGCGATCGCCTGAAGGGTCATGGCCATCGCGGCCCGCGATGGCGTATCCGCCGGGAGCGTGTTCGCGAGCTCCGCGCCGCGGGCGCGGTCGCCGCCGAGCGCGACGAGCTCGGCCCACGCGAGGGCCAGGGCGACATCCGGATCGCCTGGCCGGAGGGCCGCCGAACGCCGGGCATCGCCGGCCTTGTTCAGGGCCGCGTACGCCGCCACGAGCGTCACCACCACGGGGCGGTCGCGGTGCGACCGTGCCGCGGTCTCGAGCAGGCTCGCGGCAGAGAGGGGGTCGCCGCTCGGGTAGAGGACGAGCCCCGCGAGGCGCTGGACCGGCGGGAAAGCCGGATACCGATCGAGGAGCGGCGCGGCGACGGCCCGAGCCGCGGGCAGGTCGCCAGCGCGGAGCGCCTGCTCGCCGCGCGCGAGCGTGGCGAGGAATCGGGCGTGGCGGACCAGGTACGCGACAAGGCCCGCGGCGAACCAGCCGGCGGCGATCAGCGCGACCTGCGGCGAGTCGAGTGAGCCCAGACCGCGGAGGCCGACCGCCACCAGCAGGAGGACGAACGCCGCCAGCCAGACGGCCCGGATGACCGGATGGCTGCCCGGCATGGACGCTTTCAGCACGGTGGGCTTCTCCACAGGAAACGCCTCTCTTGGCATCCAGAGGGGGCTTTATCCACCGAATTCGGTCGCTTATCCACACTCGGAGCCGTTCGCGACGGGTGGGCCGTCCGAAAGTCGTCCAGCAGTTTTAGGCGTCGGAGAGGAGCCCGGCGGCGATCACGACCCGCTGGATCTCGCTGGTGCCCTCATAGATGCGGTAGATCCGGGCATCCCGGTACGCCCGTTCGATCCAAAGCTCGCGCATGTAGCCCATGCCACCGTGCACCTGGACCGCCGCGTCGGCCACCCGGCCGAGGAGCTCGGTGGCGTAGAGCTTCGTCATCGCTGCGCGATCGGTGATGCGCTCGCCCCGGTCGGCGCGTGAGGCAGCGTCATAGACCAGGAGGCGCGCACCGTGGATGCCGATGGCGGCGTCGGCGAGCAGCCACTGGATGGCCTGGTGGACCGCGATCGGCTTCCCGAACTGGACCCGGGCCTTTGCGTATGCGACCGAGGCCTCGAGGAGGTGCTGCGCCGCGCCGACCGCGTGGGCGGCCAGCCCGAGCCGGCCAAGGTCGAGCGTCCGAAGCGCGATCTTGAATCCACCGCCGTCCTCGCCGATGCGCCGATCGGCCGGCACGCGCATCTCGTGGAAGTAGAGCTGCGCGGTCGTCGATCCGTGGAGTCCCATCTTCTCATCGTTCGGACCGATCTCGAGACCGGGCGTGTCGCGCTCGACGACGAACGCGGTGATCGCCTTCGAGCCGGCCGAACGGTCGAGCGTCGCGAACACGGTGAACAGGTCGGCGATCGGCGCGTTCGTGATGAATGTCTTCGCCCCATCGATCACGTAGGCGTCGCCGTCGCGGCGCGCAGTGGTCCGGAGGCCGCCGGCGTCGCTCCCCGCTCCGGGCTCCGATAGGCCATAGGCGCCGATCCGCTTGGCGGACAGAAGGTCCGGAAGGTATCGGGACCGCAGCCCGTCCGGGCCACCGATGTCGATCGCCGTGCCGCAGAGACCCGCGGATCCTCCGATCACGTTCCACAGCGACGCGTTCGCGCGTGCAAGCTGCTCCACCGCAACGCAGTACCCCAGCTTCCCGAAGCCCTGCCCTCCCACCTCTTCGCGGAAGCCGATGCCGAAGAGACCCATCCCGGCCATCGCGTCGATGACCGCACGCGGGATCGCGTCGGCCTGCTCGATCGTCTCCGCGTGGGGCAGGAGCTTCTCCTCCACGAACGCGCGGACGCTGCGCTGGAGGAGGAGCAGCTCCTCGGGAAGGGAGAAGTCCATTTAGGGGCGCGCCGCCCAGGACCGTGCGGCCTCGAGCGCCGCGCGGAGGCCGGCGGGGATGCGCGTGGCCCGGCGGGTATGCGGGTCGATGATCACCTGCACCGTCGAGCCGATCGCGCAGCGCTGCCCGTCGGACCGATCGAAGGCGTACTCGAAGACCCACGACGAGCCGCGGACCTCCCCCACCCGAACGCGGATGTCGTACTCGTCGTCGAACCGCAGCGGCGCCTGGTATCTGACGCTCGCCTCTCCGATGGTGAAGTCGACGCCGTTCGCGATGAGATCACGTGCGTAGTCGACACCGAGCTCGCGGAGGTATGCGACGCGCCCGACCTCCGCGAAGAGGAGGTAGTTGGCGTAGTAGACGACCCCTTGCATGTCCGTTTCGCCGAACCGCACCCGCTGGCGGTGCGCGAACGGATAGTCAGGCGCGGCAGTCGTCACGGACCGCGAGGGTAAAGGCTTGGCACGGCTTCTGCTCGACCACTGGACATGAGAACGACACATGATCCTGACGTCAATGAGACCGAGATCCTTGAGCGGCGGCCGGTGGCCCGCAGCGAACGGGTGACGGAGATCACGGCCCCCGTCGCGACGCGCCAGGTCAACGTGAACGCGAGCCCCCACGCGCCCGTCTGGACCGTCACCCGCGTGATCACGCTCCTGTTCACCGTGATCGAGGTCCTGCTGCTCGTTCGCTTCGGGCTCAAGCTCCTCGGTGCCAACGCCGGTCAGGCCCTGGTGGCATCGCTCTACGCGATCACGGAGCCGCTGACCCGGCCGTTCCAGGGGATCTGGCCGCAGGTGACCACACCGGTGGTGTTCGACCTGCCGGCTCTGCTCGCGATCGTCTTCTTCTTCATGGTCGCGGCGCTGATGGTCGCGGTCGTTCGGGCGATCCTCGGGAGCCGGCCCGCCTAGATCGCCCCTGCGGCCCCGATCGAGCGGATCTCAGCGAGCGCCGTTGGGTCCTCGAGCGACGAGGTGTCGCCGAGATCGCTCTTGCCGAGGTACGCGCCGCGGATCAGCCGCCGGAGGATCTTCCCGTTGCGGGTCTTGGGCAGCTGAAGGACGAACCGCACCGCCTTGGGCCGGAGCGGCTTGCCCAGCTGCTGCGCGATGCTGTCTGAGACCCGTCGCTCGAGCGCGCCGTCCACCGTCTGGCCCGGCTTTGGGATGGCGAAGACCACGATCGCCTCGCCCTTCAGCTCGTCGGGCACGCCGATCGCGGCCGCCTCGCTCACCACGCCGCTCGCGACCGCCGCCGACTCGACCTCGGCGGGACCGACGCGCTTGCCGGCGATCTTCAGCGTGTCGTCGCTCCGGCCCTCGATGTACCAGAACCCGTCGCCATCAACGCGGGCCCAGTCGCCGTGCACCCAGGTGTCCGGCCAACGTCCCCAGTAGGTCTCGAGGTAGCGCTCGCGATCCTTCCAGAAGCCTCGCGTCATGCCGGGCCACGGCTTGCGGATGACGAGCTCGCCGACGGTCCCGCGCACGGAGTGGCCCTGATCGTTGACGACATCCGCGGCCATCCCGGGGATCGGTCCGCGGAACGAGCCGGGTTGGATGTCGGTCCAGGTCGTGCATCCGATGATGCCGCCACCGATCTCGGTGCCGCCGGAGTAGTTGATGATCGGACAGCGCCCGTCGCCGATCGTTCGGAAGTACCACCACCACGGGTCCGGGTTCCATGGCTCCCCGGTGCTCGCGAGGACGAACAGGCTCGACCGGTCGTGCTTCAGCGCCGGCCCTTCGCCGGCACGCATGAGCCCGCGGATCGCGGTCGGCGAGATCCCGAGGTGCGTCACCTTGTGCCGCTCGACCATCGACCAGAGCCGCGACTCATCGGGAAAGTCCGGCGTGCCGTCGTACAGCACGATCGTCGCGCCGAGCATGAGCCCCCCGGCAATGAGCCAGGGACCCATCATCCAGCCGATGTCGGTGAACCAGAACACGACGTCGTTGTCCTGCACGTCCATGCAATGGGCCAGGTCCTGCGCCGCCTTCACCGGGAAGCCGCCGTGGACGTGGACCGCGCCCTTCGGCCGGCCCGTCGTCCCGGACGTGTAGATGATCATGAACGGGTCCTCCGCCGAGGTGTCGTCCCATGACGTGAGCGGAGGATCGCCACGACGGATGACCTCGGCCCATGCCACGTCGCGATCGCGTTTCGGACATTCGCGCCCGAGGCGCTCCGCGACGATGACGGTCTTCACCGTCGGGGCCCCATCGACGGCGGCATCGGCCGTCTCCTTCATCGGGACGACCGAACCGCGGCGGTGGAACCCATCGGCGCAGATGAGGACCGAGGCGTCGCAGTCCCGCAGCCGCCCGGCGATCGCCTCGGCACCGTAGCCGGAGAAGATCGGGATGTAGACGCCGCCGATCGCGCCCACCGCGAGCACGGCGACGACGCACTCGACGCCCATGGGCAGGAAGATGCCGACGCGGTCCCCCTTCTTCACGCCGACGGTCCGGAGGCCCGCGGCGAATCGGGCCACATCTGCGCGCAGCTCGCCGTATGTACGCCGCTCGACCGTACCGTCCTCGCGCTCGGCGACCAGGGCGACCCGCTGCTGATCACGATCGGTCCGGAGCGCGGTGTCGACGTAATTCATGCGGCCATCCGTCCACCAGGTCGTCCACGGAACGCCCTTCGACGTGTCCATCACCCGCGTGTACGGCGTGGTCCAGACGAGGCCGAGGTCGGCATCGACCGAGCGCCAGAAACGCTCGAGGTCATCGGTCGCCCAGGTCAGGAGCGCGTCGTAGTCGGTGATGCCGTTGGTCTTCGCGAACCGCTTGAGGCGGCTGCGGTCCAGGTAGCGCTTCGTCGGGGACCAGGCTACGGGCACACCCCGACTCTAGCGACGTATCGTTCGGCACATGCCCGCCAAGAAGACCGCGACCGCGACCCGGGGTGGCAGGGGCGGAGCCCCTGCGAAGAACAAGACCGTCAAGCGCACGACGAAGAAGCGGGGGCCCGCTGCGCCACGCGGTCCGGAGGCGCTCGAGAGCGCCATCGACCTCGGGGACGAACGCGTGGCCGACCTCGTGAAGCGCGTGACCAAGGCCGGCGGCGCCACGCTCGCGGCATACCGGGATCCGTATGGCGGATCGCCGCTGCTCCTCGCCAGCCTGCCGCTGCGGTCGATCGAGGCAACGGAATTCCAGCGTGATCTGTCGAAGGTCCACGCGGACCGGCTCTCGGACGCGATCGGCGCCGTGGGCGTGTTCCTGGATCCGGTGATCGCGGTCGCGGGCAAGGATGGCTTCACCTCACCGAATGGCCGTCATCGGCTTGCTGCGGCGAAGAAGCTCGGCCTGCGAAGCGTGACCGCACTCGTCGTCACCGATCCACAGATCGCGTACCGGATCCTGCCGCTGAACACGGAGAAGGCCCACAACCTGCGGGACCGGAGCATGGAGGTCATCCGCATGGCCCGCTCGCTGGCGAAGGAGCAGCCGCGCTCGAAGGAGAAGGATCATGCCGTCGCCTTCGAAGCAGCGCACTTCCTGACGCTGGGCACGGCCTACGAGGAGCGCGGCCGGTTCGCCGGCTCCTCCTATCAGTCCATGCTGCGCCGGGTCGATGTGTTCCTCGATGGGACGCTGCCCGCGGCGCTGCGTCAGCGCGATCAGTGGGGCCGGCGGCTGCTCGACATCGATGACCGCGTCGCCGCACACGTGAAGACGTTGCAGGAGATGGGCTTCAAGAGCCCGTACCTTCGCGCGGTCGTCGTCGCGCGTTGCAATCCGGTGCGCTGGATCCCGCAGAAGCGGGGTGCGCCGCCGCCGATGTCGATGGCCGAGGCCCTGGGGAAGATGGCGGCGAGCGTTCGCAAGTTCGATCCGAAGTCGGTCCGGGCCGGTGATCTCGCGCTTGTCGCGGCCGTCAGCTCGGACGAAGGGTAGGGCCGGACTACAGCCCGGGCACGTAGTCCAGAGCGATCGCGGCGATGAGGATCGCGATCCCGGCGGTCAGGATCAATGCGAGCGGCACGAGGTAGAACAGCACGACCGCGATCAGGAACACGATCGCGGCGCGCCCGGCCGGGAGCGCGTAGTGACGCTCGATCGCGCGCCAGACCATGACCGCGAGCCACAGAAGACAGGCGGTGCCGATGAGCTGCGCGATCGGCGCGCCGGCGCTCTGGCCGCTGCCGAGCAGCGCGGCGGCACCATCGGCTGGGATCCTCGTGAGTGCGGTCGCATAGCCGAAGAAGATGAGCATCGGCCGGAGCGGCCGTCGAACGCCGTCGATGCGGGCGGCGGCGTGCACGGCCGTCGATCCAAGGAGCCAGACGAACAGCGGGCTGAACGCGGTCACGACGATGAGCGCGGTCCAGACCTGCTCGATCAGATAGCCGATGATCGCAGCGCGATCGCGGCCGAGCGTATCGATGAGCGCAACGATCGCCGGGCTGCGCGTATCGCCATAGAGGATGCTGGCCACCGGGACATCCGCCGCGAACCGCGCCGCGTTGACGGCGGCGACCGCGGTGGCCGCGAGGACGAGCGCCACCGCGATGGGAAGCTGCCCGCCGGCAAGGATCGCCACCGCGCCGCGCCGCGGCGAGCGCGCGAGCGTGAGGAGCTCGTTCACCGGAATGCTGCCGCGAGCGCGTCCTCTGCCGCCTGATCCGTCGCAGCGTCGATGGCGGCCCGCTTCTCGCCGGTCCAAGCCGGCGGGTGCGCGTCGTGCAGCTCCTCGGGGATCGGAGCACCGAGCATGACGAGGTACTCGATCGACCAGCCGCGGGCGACCGCGTCCAGGTCATAGCCACCGCCACCCATCGCGACCCACGGCAGCCCGAAGCTGCGGAACGACCGGACCGCGTGCTCGCGCGCGCGCGTCGACACCTGCAGATGCGTCAGCGGGTCGGTGAAGTGCGAATCGATGCCCTGCTGCGTGACGAGGACGTCGGGGTGGTAGCGCTCGATGAGCGGCGGCACGACCGCGTCGAACGCCGCCGTATAGGCCCGGTCGTCCGTGTACGCAGGCAGAGCGACGTTGATGCTGTACCCGGCACCGCGTCCGGTGCCGCGCTCCTCCGCGAAGCCCGTTCCCGGGAACAGGGTGCGGCCGCTCTCGTGGAGCGAGATCGTGAGGACCGCATCGGTGTCGTAGAAGGCTGCCTGCACGCCGTCGCCGTGGTGCGCATCGATATCGACGTACGCGACCTTCAAGCCGCGGTCCGCGAGCAGGCCGCACACGATCGCCGGATCGTTGTAGATACAGAACCCGGAGGCCCGGCGCCGCATCGCGTGGTGCAGCCCACCCGCGCCGTTGAACGCCACCCGCAGCCGGCCGGCCAGGACCTCTTCCATCGCTCGGAGGGTGCCGCCGGTCGTGAGGAGTGACGCAGCGTGCATCCCTGCGAACGCGGGTGTGTCCCCGTCCGCGGACAGACCCCAACGTGAGTGATCGAGCTCGGGGTCCACGGACGCGATGCGGACGGCTTCGACGTACTCGGGGGCGTGGATGCGCTCGATCTCAGCGATGGTCGCATCTCGTGGCGCGAGAACGACCGCGTTCGGCAGATCGAAGGCGCCGATCCGGGCGAGCGTGTCGTGGACTCCGATGAGCCGCCGCGGCTTGAGCGGATGGTCGTCGCGATAGACATGCGACGCGAGGCGCGGATCCCAGAGGAATCCAGCGCCGTCGGAGGTGCTCAGCGCTCCAGCGTCTCCATCAGCTCCCGCCATTCGCCCGGCGACATCCCGCTGGATTCCCGTTCGACCGGCTCCCCACGCAGGAGCCTCTTGACGACCGCGAGCCCCTTGGCCGAGAGGTCAAATGCGCCCATCCGGTAGTCGGTGAATGCCGCCGACGTGAGGGGGACCCACTGCCTCACCACATCGAGCAGCGCATCGGCGTACATCCGGATCTCGTACTGCGCGTGGGGCGCCGCGCGAAGGTTCAAGAAGTGCAGCAGGTTGTGGAGGTCGATCTTCCAATAGAGCTGCGTGTACAGGCTCACGGGCAGGTTCATGCGGGCGAGCTCGCGGGCGAGGCCCTGTCGGTCGGGGTCGACGATCTGGCCGTCGATCTCATTCAGCATCTCTTCGTAGTGGGTGTATGACCGCGTGGCATCGTCACGGAGGATATCCAGGACCCGCGCCGCCTCCGTTGCGGTCAGCACGTCGCCGCGGCCCTGACGGTTCGTCCGCGCCTGGGCCGCAAGATTTCCGGTATCCGGCATGTAGAACTCGTTATCGAGGACGGAATAGCGCCCGCTCACCTCGTTCAAATTGGCCAGGCGATGCCTGATCCACTGCCTCGCTACGAAGATCGGCATCTTCACGTGGATCTTGATCTCGCACATCTCGAACGGAGACGTGTGCCGGTGGCGCATCAGGTAGTTGATGAGGCCGGCGTCCTCGCGGATCTTCTTCGTGCCGGCGCCGTACGACACGCGCGCGGCCTGGACGACGGCCGCGTCGTCACCCATGTAGTCGATCACCCGGATGAAGCCGTGGTCGAGGACGGGGATGGGCTCGTAGAGGAGCGCTTCCATCGCCGGCACGGTCGCGCGGCGGGTCTCGCTGTGCGTCTGGCGCTGAGCCTCGACCTCGGTGCGCTGCGAATGCGTGAGGGGCGCGGGCCTCTCGAGGGTGTCCACCGGAAACGAGTCTAGGACGGGCTCGGCCTCCTAGGGTGTCGTGCCGATCACGGCCATGCAGCCGCTGCGGAACGCGACCCGGTCGACGGCGAGCGGGAACGATCCGGTGAAGTCGGCGAACGATCTGTCCAGGGCGGCGACGAGCTGATCCTTCACGTTCCCGGGGACCGGACCGAGGTCGAGATCCCTCGTCCTCATGAAGAGCTTTCCGTCCCGAGCGCCCGCGATGACGTTCGCCGTTGCCGGCACGGTGAGCGGGCCGGCCGAGGCTTGCGCGCTCAGGTGCACGCCGTCGCGGTCGATCGTCACGATGATCCCGCTGACCGGCACCGGGAGATTCGCGCTCTTGACCCCGTCGGTGGCGGCCTGGGTCAGCTCGGCCGCGCTCAGCACGATCGCCGCGGGCTGCTTCGGCGCCTGGCGCCCGTACGCGCCGAGGGCCCCGCCGCGCTCCGAGATCGGGCCGGATGAGAACACGCGGCCGGTGGCCTCGGCGCCGCACACGCTGGTGACGACCTCGGCGGCGGTGAAGCCGGACGTCGCGAGCGCGCCGGTCGCGGGAGCGGTGATGCCCAGCGTCGTTCGCACGAGATCACCGAGCGCGAGATTCGTCGTGAGCTTCGTGGAGAAGTCGGTCGTCGCGCCGCGCGTGCCGTCGACGGTGAGCGTCGCGCCGGGCGACGCGGCTGCAGCGGTCAGCGCGAGGGAGTACGTCCCGCCAACGGGGCCGTCGATCGAGACGACCGCACCCGAGAAGTTGCACCCCGGGATCTGGCGGAGTGCGGTGCTGCACTGGAGCCCGCGGGGGTCGATGATCGTGAAGCCGACGTTCGCAGACGGCGTGAACCGGATCCGCGGGCTCGGCGCCTGCGGCGACGGGTTCGCCGGGGCCTGGCCGCCCTGCGGCACCTGGACCTCCTGCCCGGCGCCCACGGTCGTCTGCCCGCCCGACACCGCCTGGACGACGACCTCACCCTCGGTCGTCTTGATCGTGGTGGTCGTCACGCCGTTCACGATCTCCACCACGGTCTCGAACGCGGTGCCGCGGACGGCGGCGGTCGAGGTCGGCGTCTTGATCTCGAACTTCGAGCTGCTGCCAAGCTTCTGGACCGAGGCCCAGGTGCGGCCGAGGGTCTGCTCGATGCTCACCTGGATCCCGCCATCGCTGGTCTTCGTGAGGCTGGCCACCCGGACCTGCGAGCCGGACTGGACCGTGAGCGTGCTCCCCTCGAAGAACGTCACGACGGCGTTGCCGGCGGCGTTGGCGCGCACCACGTCGCCGCTGGTGAGGAGGTCGCCGTCGAATGCGGGGCTGAAGTCGCCGCCGCTCTTTTGCGCGTCGACCTGCCCGTGCAGCACGGAGAGCGTCGCAGCATTCGCGATCGAAAGTCCACCACCGCGCGGAAAGAACAGGAACGCGCCGGCGGCAACGACCACCACGAGCAGGACGATCGCGAAGCGCTTCACTCTTCCCTCAACCCTCTGTGCTGTTCGCGAGGCTATCAGAGGGGCAGCCGCGGGCAGGTGTCAGCGGACCGCCAGTTTCTCCCAGTCATCACGAAGTACCTCGCAGCGCCACTGGTCATGCCAGCGACCCTCGCGGAAGTAGTGCTCGCGTTCGACACCGGTCTCCGTATAGCCGGCCTTCAGCAGCGCGCGCCGGCTCGGCTCGTTCTCGACGAACGTGCTGGAGGACAGCTTGTGCAGATTCAGCTGCCGGAAGGCGTACTCGGTGCGCAGCCGCATGGCCACAGAGGCGTGACCCTTGCCCCAGGCGGTCCGATCGCCGATGACGATGCCGGTCGATCCGCGCGCGTGCAGCCAGTCGATCCCGTGGATGCCGGTCGCGCCGATGGCCTGGCCTCCGACGTCGAGCATCCAGAGGATGTCCGTTGACGACTCGCCGATCTTCTTGAGGTGGCCCTGCTCCTGGAGGAGCCCGATGCCGGTCCTGCGGACCAGGTAGCGCGTGACCTCGAGATCGGCGAACCAGTCGACGAATCGCTGCGTATCGGAGTCGTCCGGTGGCCGGAGCGTGACCGTGGCTCCGGTCAATACGGGTCCGTACATGTGCGCGGGTGATGCTAGCGCGGCATCATGGACCGATGCGTCTCCACTTTCTCGGGGCTGCGCGCACCGTCACCGGCTCGCAGTACCTCCTCGAGACCGATCGCGCGCGCGTCCTCGTCGATTGCGGGATGTTCCAGGGAAGCCCGCACGACATCGTGCGGAACCGCGTGCCCTTCGCGTACGACCCTCGGGCGATCGATGCCCTCCTGCTCACCCACGCGCATCTCGATCACTGCGGGCTGATCCCCCACGTCAGCGCGGAGGGCTTTCACGGTCCGGTGTACGCGACGCGGGGCACCGTCGAGCTCGCTCGGCTCGTGCTGCTGGACTCGGCCAAGCTGCAGGAGGAATCCGCGGCAAGCCACCAGCGTTTCGCGCTGCGCCACCCCGATCGGGCGCTCGCCGAGGACCGGGCCGCCGCCGCCCAGATCGCCGCCGCGACGGCGGCCGACGCAGAGACGGCGACGCGCACCGCCCAGCCGGAGGCGCTCACGTACCTCCGCGAGCCGCTCTACACGACACCGGCCGCGACCGAGTCGCTGTCCCGATTCAAGGGCATCGAGTACGGGCAGGTGATCGAGATCGCGCCGGGAGTGACCGCGACCTACCTGGATGCCGGCCACATCCTGGGCTCGGCCATCATCCGCGTGACCGCGCGCGACAACAGCGGCGAGCGGTCCATCGTGTTCAGCGGTGACCTCGGCCGGCCGGGCACGCCGATCGTTCGGGACCCGACCCCGATCCGCGACGGCGACTACCTGCTGGTGGAATCGACCTACGGCGGGCGGACCCACGAGCCGCAGGAGGAGGCGATCCGCCTCCTGGGCGAAGCGGTGACCGCGACGTACGACGCGAAGGGCGTGCTGCTGATGCCGTCCTTCGCGATCGGCCGCTCCCAGGAGATCGTGTACGAGCTCGACCGGCTGCTCAGCGCGCGACGGATGCCCCACCTGCCCCTCTATCTCGATTCTCCGATGTCGGGGAAAGCGACCGAGATCTATCGCGCGTTCGCGGAGTACTTCGACGACGACGCGCGCAAGCTGATCGCGTCCACCGAATCGCCGCTCGACTATCCGGGCGCGACCGTCGTGGCTGACGGCAAGGCGTCGCTCGCGCTCGACACGGGCGCCGCGCGGCCATTCGGCATCGTCGCCTCGAACGGCATGATCACCGGCGGTCGGATCGTGCAGCACGTGAAGTCCTTCGTCGGTGATCCGGGGATGACCCTCCTCTTCGTCGGGTACCAGGGCGAGAACACGGTCGGCGCCCGGCTGCAACAGGGTGCCAAGAGCGTGCGCATCGACGGGCAGGACCTCGAGGTGCGCTGCCAGGTGCGATCCATCAGCGGCTTCTCGGCGCACGCCGACGAGCCGGAGCTCCTCGCGTGGCTGCGGAACTTCACGCGTGCGCCGAAGCTCACGTTCATCGTGCACGGCGATCCTGCCGCGCAGGCGGCCTTCGAGCCGAAGGTCCAGGCCCTCGGCTTCGCGACCAAGGTGCCGGCATGGCGCGAGGTCGTCGAGCTCACATGAGCCCGGCCTTCGACGGCGTCTGCTTCGACTTCGGCGACACGCTCTTCTACAGCCCCGATGGTGCAGCCGTGCTCAGCGAAGCCGGCGTCCCTCCGGCTGCGGCGCGCGAGCTCTGGGACAGGATCTGGCTTGCCTCGAAGGCGCCGGAAGCGCTCGCGGTGAAGCGAGACCTCTCCCCCGAGGCCCACCGGTCCGGGTGGCTCACGCTCTTCGCGCAAGCCGACACGCATCGGCCGGGGCTCTCGGCCCTTCTCTACGAACGCGTGATGGACCACACCAAGTGGATCCCCTTTCCGGACACCGAGGCCGTGCTCCGCGAGCTCGATCGGCGTCAGGTGAAGGTGGGCGTCGTGAGCAATGTGGCCGAGGACCTTCGCCCGGTCTTCGCGAAGCACGGCTGGGCGGACCTCGTGGACGGTTTCGCCCACTCCTATGAGCACGGCGTCGAGAAGCCTGACGTGCGGCTGTTCCTCGCGGCGTGCGCGGCCATCGGAACGGCTCCAGCGAGAACACTGGTCGTCGGCGACCATCCGGTGGACGGTGGCGCGGTGATGGCCGGGTGCACGGTGCTGCTCCTTCCGCACACCGAGCCTGGTGAGCGGCATGGCCTGGGGCGCGTGCTCGACCTCCTCGTCTAGGTCGCGGGCCCAGCCTCTGCGCCGATGTGGAGGAGCCCGACGACCGCTCCGGTCATGTCGCGGACCGGCTGGAAGATGAGGTTCACCCGGCTTTCGCGCTCGGAGCCATCAGCGTGTTTCCAGCGCACGGTCGTCGGCTGTCCCGTCGACCACGGCCGGCCACTGCGATACGCACCGTCCAGCGCCGCTCCGAATTGTGGGTCGAGATCCGGGTAGACCTCGCGCACCGTCTTGCCGACCAGGTCCTCGGGCGATCGGCCGGCGACCTCCGCCGCGATCCGGTTCACGAAGGTGTAGCGGTGCTCCGGGCCCTGGCTCACGGCGACCATGAACGGCGCCTGGGCGTAGGCCGTGGCCTCCGCATCGAGCGAGGCCGGGGTCGCGCTCGCGCCGACGGGTGACGGGGGCGACCTGCGCCTGGCGACCGTGAGGCCGAAGCCGGCTTCGGAGAGGGCGAGCGCGATGAGCGCGCTCCGATTGGCCAGGTCGAGCTTCTGGTAGATCCGGGTGAGGGTCGCTTCGACGGCCCGCTCGCTCACCCCGAGTCGCGCCGCCAGCTCCTTATTGGGGAGGCCGCGTGCGACCAGGCCGACGATCTCGAGCTGATGCTCGGTCAGGGTCGCCACCGGCTCGTTCCCTTCCGCCATGCACCTTCCCCGCGCGTACGGAAACCCGTATCTGGCACCGAACGGTACAGCGCCGTCTCATATGCGGCAGCAGGCACACGGGGGAGCGTCCGGGATGAAATCGGTGCTCGTGGTCGAGGACGATCCGGCGGTCGGCGAGACGATCCGCGCCATCCTCGAGGAGTCGTATCGCGTCGACGTCGTGACCGTGAGCGGGACGCTGCCGCTCGGCGCGGAGGCCGCACTCGTGATCACCGATCTCGTCAGCCGGTCCGGATACGACAGCGCTGCGGCGATCCGCCAGGTGCGCGAGATCCGGGTCCGGACCAGCGCTCCGGTGCTGGTCCTCACCGCCCACCGCGAGGCGAAGAGCGATGGTGGGCTCGTGGGTGAGGCGAACGCGGTCATGACGAAGCCCTTCGAGATCGACGAGCTCATCGCGATGGTCGACCGCCTGGCGGTGTAGCCGGGATCAGCGCGGCGGGAAGTGCGGCTGCAGCTCGATCACGTGCTCATGCGAGTGGCGACCGTGGTAGGCGCCGAGCCATCCCGCGGACACTGCTCCCCGCTCGGCATGCAGACCCAGACGGTCGGCGGCGCCGGGCTGTTGCAGCAGTTGGACGAGCTGGGCATGCGCCGCCTGCATCCGTTTCGCGAGCACCATCGGATCCGCGTCGTTGTTCCGCCGCTCCGCTTGCATGGCGTCTTGATCGACCGACGGGAGGACCGGCCGGTCCTCGGTCGTGCAGCGGCGGACGCGTTCGGCGAAGACCTCGGCAAGGTCCGCGATGTGGCCGATGACCTCTTTCGCGGTCCAATCGCCGATCCGGACGGCGCGCAGCTCCGGATCCGGCGTCCGCCGCACGAGCGCCGAGATCGTGGCCGCGTCATCCGCCAGGGTGAAGGCGGTGTCCTCGTCGTAGCCCAGGTCGTCGGTCTTCATGACTTCATTCTCGGGCCTCGAGCCGGGCCACGCTCGTCGACCGGCAGACCGGCACGATCGCCCGCCACGCGCACGAGCACCGTCGCCCACGTACGGAACGGCCTCCAGCTCGCGGCGATCCGCTCGAGCGAGGCCGCGTCGGCTGGCGCTCCGAGTCCGTAGAGCTGACCGACGTACGAGAGGAGCTTCGGTTCGTCCCGGGGAAGGAGATCGGCCAACCCCGTCGCCCGCACGAGCACCAGATCCGCGTAGAACGGACCGATCCCCGGCAGGGTCTCGAGCTCCGCTCGTGCGGCGGCCGGTACGAGGCCGGCCAGGTGGTCGGCGTCGAGCACGCCGTCGAGCGCGGCCCGGGCGACCGCATGCAGCCGAGTGAGCTTCGTGGGATCCAATCCGGCGAATGAACGCAGCCGCAGGATGGCTTCGGGCAAGGGGAATGCGGCGACCTCTTCACCGGCGAGCGTGAAGACCCTCCCGTGAGCGGCGGCGAGCTTCGTCCGTACCGACGCGGCGTACGCGCGCGGCTTGCGGGCGCTGATGATCGACCAGGCGGAGCCCTCATACGGCGAATGGAACAACACCGGCCGCAGACCCGGATGCTCCTTCTGGAGACGCCCGATCACCGGATCGCGTGCGCCGACCGCGATCCAGTCACGACCCGGGTGATCGAGGGACAGGATGCGGCGGATCTGACGCTCGACGGTCGCGCGGTCGCCGCCGGCTTCCGCCTCGATCGCGATCGGCCCATTCGGCTCGGCCTGCCGCAGAACGACACCGGCGTGACCGGCATACCCGTCGAGCGTGAACGCGAGCCGCATCAGTCCGCCTTCGGGCTTCGGACGCCCGGTGTTCGGCCCGAAGCCGAAGCTCGCGGCCGCCGCGAGGGAGAACGGCCCGTCCGGCTCGATGGCGAAGTCCGTGCGGCTAGTCCTCGTCCGCTTCGAGCGATGCGAGGCGCTCGGCCTCGTCCTGCTGCATCAGCGCCTCGATGAGATCGTCGAGCTCTCCGTCCATCCGACGCGGCAGATTCGAGAGATTGTGCCCGAGCCGCTTATCGGTGAGCCGGTCCTGCGGGAAGTTGTACGTCCGCATCTTCTCCGCCCGCTCGCCGTGGCCGATCTGCGCGTTGCGTAGGGCGCCGGCTTCCGCATCGCGCTCGGCCTGCGCGCGCACGAGGAGCCGCGATCGAAGCACCGTCATCGCCTTCGCCCGGTTCTTCAGCTGGGACCGTTCGTCCTGCTGGATGACGACCTCGCCCGTCGGGATATGCGTGATGCGGACCGCCGAGTCCGTCGTGTTCACGCCCTGGCCGCCCTTGCCGCCGGCGCGATACACGTCGATCTTCAGGTCACCCTCGTCGATGTGCTGGTCGATCTCCTCCGCCTCGGGGAGCACGGCGACCGTCGCGGTCGAGGTGTGGATCCGCCCCTGGGCCTCGGTCGCCGGCACGCGCTGCACCCGATGGACGCCGGACTCGAACTTCAGGCGGCTGTAGGCGCCTTGCCCGGCGATGCGGAAGATGACCTCCTTGTAGCCGCCCTTTTCCGACCGGGAGGCAGACATCTCCTCCGTCTTCCAGCGGTGCCGCTCCCCGTAGCGGAGATACATCGCGTAGAGGTCGGCCGCGAACAGGGCGGCCTCCTCGCCGCCCTCCCCGGCACGGATCTCGACGATGACGTTCTTGTCATCGAGCGGATCGCGCGGGACGAGCTGGGTCCGCAGCTTCTCGGTGAGCCGCTCGACCTCTATCGCGGTCGTCCCCTCTTCCTCGCGCGCGAGATCGCGGAGATCGCCGTCGTCGCTCTGCTGCAGCTCGCGCGCGTCGGCAAGCCGCTTCTCGGCAGTGTTCAACGCCCGGATCGTCGCGACGATCTGCTCGAGCGCCGCGTACTCCTGGCCCACCGAGCGAAGCCGGTTCTGGTCCGAGGTGACGCTCGGGTCACTCATCGCGTGGCCAAGCTCGTCATGCCGCGACTCGATCTGGACGAGGCGGCGGCGCATCTTCTCAGAGAGCTCGGTCATACCGCAGCGTCCCCGGCCAGCGCCTCTTCGAGCGACGCGATGGCGACCTCGATCATCGGACCGTCCGGCCTGCGGGTCGTGATGGCCTGGAGCAGGAGACCGGGGGTGACCGCGAGGCGCATCAGCGCATTGTCCTCGTGGCCCGCGCCGAGCCGTAGGACCTCATACGCGATGGACGCGACCGGGATGACGAGCGCGAGGCGCACCACGAGATCGACGATCAGGTTCACGCGGGGCACGAACGCGAAGACCACGATCGCGATGACCACGACGAAGAGCAGGAACGCCGTTCCGCAACGTGGATGCGCGGTCGGGTACGGCTCGACATGGGTCTGGTCCAGCGGGTCGCCGTGCTCGAAGGCGTGGATGGTCATGTGCTCGGCACCGTGATACGCGAAGACGCGGCGGATGTCGGGTAGGAGCGAGATCGCGGCAAGATAGCCGAGCAGGAGCACGAGCCGCAGCAGGCCCTCGGCGACGTTCAGCACGAGGGTCGACGGAACAGCGGATCGGAGCAGGCCGGTGAGGACGTACGGCACGCCGACGAAAAGCGTGAGCGCAACGAAGAGCCCGAGGCCCATCGCGAGCGAGCTAGACCCGCCCGTCGTCTGCTGGTCGGCGCCGAGCTGCACGTCCGCTGATCGCATGAGCATGCGCATCCCATACCGAAGCGACTCCCAGAGGATGAAGATGCCGCGCACGAACGGCGCGCGCGCAACGCGCGAGCGCGTCAGCGGAGAGTCGAGGAGCTCACGGTACCGGTAGATGCTGCCATCCGGCTTCCGGCAGGCCAGTCCGATCGTGCGCTTCCCGCGGATCATCACGCCCTCGATGACGGCCTGGCCGCCATACGCCGTCGGTCTCGCGGCGCTCACGCCGTCACGGTCGATCGACGCGGCACCGTATGGCACGTGCGGCAGCGGGCCTCATAGGCCTCCTGCGCGCCGACGACGATGATCGGGTCCTCGTAGTAGGCGGGCACGCCATCGACGATGCGCTGTGTCCGGGTAGCGGACTCGCCGCAGACCACGCAGATCGCCTCGAGCTTGTCGACGCGCTCGGCCAGCGCGAGCAGCAGGGGTACCGGCCCGAATGGCTCGCCGCGGAAATCGAGATCGAGGCCGGCGCAGATCACCCGCCGGCCGCCGTCGACCAGGTCGCGCACCACGCCGACGATCCCCGGGTCGAAGAACTGGACCTCGTCGATCCCGACGACGCTCGTCTCGGGCGCGAGGAGCGGACCGATCTCGGCACTCGACCGGACCGGCCGAGCGACGAACGAGTCGCCGTCGTGCGAGCGAACGAGGTCCGCACCGTACCGGTCATCGATGGACGGCTTGAAGACCTGGACGCTACGGCGCGCGATGACCGCGCGCTTCACGCGCCGGATGAGCTCTTCGCTCTTTCCGCTGAACATGCTCCCGACGACGACCTCCAGGACCCCCGTTGCGTGGTGTCCTCCGGTCACGCGGGCGCTAACTCGTTGGTGCGGCCTCGGATTCGGCCGGCTGCTCCGCGTTCTTGCCGTATCGCTTGTTGAAGCGTTCGACGCGGCCCTGGATGTCCATGAGGTGCTGCTTGCCGGTGAAGAACGGGTGGCACTTCGCGCAGACCTCGACGTGCAGCTCCGACTTCATGCTCACGGTCTTGAACTGGTTGCCGCAGGCGCACGTGACCGTGGCCTCGACATACTGGGGATGGATCTTCGCTTTCATCGCTGGGTCTCCTTAGCTCGCTCGCGGGAGTACGTTCACCTTGCGGCGATCGTCACGCGCGGGGCTGTATGTGACGGTGCCCGCGACGAGCGCGAACAGCGTGTGATCTTTGCCGACACCGACGTTCTCGCCGGGCTTGAGCTTCGTACCGCGCTGGCGAACGAGGACCGCGCCGGCGTCGACGATGCTCCCGGCATATTCCTTCACGCCGAGCCGCTGCCCGGCTGAGTCGCGGCCGTTGCGGGTCGAGCCCGCGCCTTTTTTGTGTGCCATCTCTTATGCCTCGATCTTCGTGATTCGAACGGTCGTCGTCTTCGAGCGGTGGCCGGTCTTCTTCCGGGACCGGGTCTTGTTCTTGTAACGGAAGATCGTCAGCTTCTCGGTCTTGCCGTGGCCGACGATCTCGCCGGTCACGGTCGCCTTGCCGGCGGCCTTGACGGCGTCACCGTCCGCGACGAGCAGGACCTCGCCGAAGGTCACCGTCTTACCGGGCTCGCCCTCGAGGCTTGCCACGGTCAGGAGAAGGCCTTCTTCGACCCGATATTGCTTACCGCCGCTGCGGACGACTGCGTACAAGGAGTGGACCATCCGTTAAGGAAATCGACGTGCCGCCCGGCACGACGTAGCCAAAGTATACCGGATGGGCCCTCTTACACGGCTGATGCCGCCATCTGGATACCGCGGCGGGCGGCGCCGAGGCGCCTCTGGAGGGTCGCGATGCCAAGGAGCGCCGAGAGGCCCATGAGCGACGCGGTGTACGCGACCGGATGCTGGAACGGACCGGCGGCGTAGCCGGAGCCGACCGTCAGGAGCACCGCGATGAACGAGGCCGCGCCGATGTTGAGGCCCCAGAAGATCACGTCGTCGGCCCACGGCCAGACGCGGGCCGCTCCCGTCGACGACGTCGCAAGGAGGATCACCCCAAAGAGCGAGTTGGTCATCACGCCGATGAAGAAGGAGTGATCGAGGGCGTGATTCAGCCCGGCCGAGACCTTCGTGAAGTCACCCTGGGCCTGGATGATGGAGGCAAGGAACCAGATCTCGAGGATCAGCCCGAGCACCAGGAACGGGACCGAGATCGCGATGTGCCGGATGCCCGTGGCCGCACCCCACGGGGTGCGCAATGCCTTCATGCCGAAGCGGGCGGCGATGATGACGATGCCGATGACCTGGAACAAGGTGGCGATGCCCTCGAGCGGCTGGATGTTCATCCCGACGCCCATCGCGAGCAGCAAGCCACCGAGGAACAGGATCCAAGCCTGCGCGAGCCCGGCGCGGCTGCGGCCACCGGGACCGGAGAGCCGCCACTCGGCGATGCCGGCCGAGACCAGGACGAGGTAGCCGCCGACCTGTGCCGACGCGTGGGTGCCGATGAGCTCCGGCGCGGTCGGGAGCGCGAGCCCGAGCGCCAGGAACAGCTGGATGGTCACGCCGACGATCGCGCCGATCGTGAGGATGGTGAGACCGAGCACGAGCGAGAGCTTTGGGACGTCGATGCGCCCGAATCCCTCGCGCATCGCCTGACTCCCCGCCCACCACCACCAGTACAGGATGACAAGGAGCTCGAGCGTGCCGAAGAACGCGCGCGCGGGGAAATTGCCCGACCAGAAGGCGAGCACGTAGAGCGCGGTCGCAAGGCCCGAGAGCCCGACGTTCCGGGAGAGCGCTCCGCCGGTCCCCGCGAACATCCAGATGGTCACGCCGATGACACCCATGGTGATCCAGCCGAGCGTGCCGGAATGGAGGTGCGTGAGCAGCGTGTCCCTCGACAGCGCACCGAAGATGCGCGTCGCATTCGCAAGGCCGAGAAGCGCCGTGAGCGCGAAGATCCCGAGTCCGAACTGGAACGCCCGGTAAACAGCTTTATCCGCCATGCCTTCCCTCCACGGGCGGCAGTCTGCCGCTAGCGGGCGCGCGAGTCCAGCGCCACCACCTGGATGTTCTCGGGCAAGGAGCTGCGGGAGAGGGACAGCTTGGCGACCGGCGTGATGTCCTTGACACCCAGCTCGTGCAGCAGCCGCTCGAATGGGCTGTCCTTCTTCGCGGTGTCCGGGTCGTACGACATGGGGACGACGACCTTGGGCTCGAGCTGGTGGATGACCTCCGCAGCGATGGCCGCTGTCAGATCGGCGTCGGCCCCGCCGATCGGGACGAGCACGACGTCGATGTCGCCGAGCTTCTCGAGGTCGGCCGTCGGAAGGACGTGGCCCAGGCCGCCCAGGTGACAGATGACGAGGTCGTCCAGGCGGATCGTGTAGATCGTGTTCCTCCCGCGCCGGGCGCCCTTTTCGTCGTCGCGGTAGGTCCCGAGGCCGGTCACCAGGATCTCGCGGACCTCGTACTCGCCTGGCCCCCGGAGCACGACCGGCTCTCCTCCGACCGACTTCAGGCTGTTGTGGCGCGGATCGTCATTGGAGATAGTCACAAGATCGGCGGCCGTCTTCGGTATGGCGGCGCCGGACCGGGGATCGGGTGGATCGGTGAGCACGACGCCCTCTCGGCCACGCAGCCGGAAGCACGCGTGACCCAGCCAGGTCAAGTCCATGGAGAGGTTGAGAATACGCCGAAACACGGCGGCAGCGGTCCGGGTATGCCAGATGACCGCGAGATGCTGCCGGCCGGGAGGGCCGCGCTGACTCGGACGGACCAGGAGATCGTGCGGCGCTGTCTCTCAGGGGACGCCGACGCCTACGCCGACCTGGTCGAACGCTACGGAGGACGGGTGTACAACGTCGCCCTGCGGATCACGCACGATCCGGATGCCGCGCACGATTGCGCGCAAGACGCGTTCATCCGTGCGTATCGCGCACTGCATCAGTACGACCCGGCGTACCCGTTCGGGCCGTGGATGTTCCGGATCACCACCAACGCGAGCCTCAACTTCATCCAGCGGGGCCGCGGCCGCGAGATCACGGTCGAGGAGCTTCCAGAGGATCCCGAGCCGCTTGAGGCGGGACCCGAGCTCTCGGCGGTCCGCAAAGAGGATCTCGATGAGGTGCTCGCCGCGATGGCCGAGCTTCCGCCGGCGTACCGGGCGGCACTGACGCTCCGCCACATGCAAGAGCTTTCCTATCAAGAGGTCGCCGACACGCTCGGGATCCCGCTCGGCACCGTGAAGACGCACCTGCATCGCGCTCGCGCAGCGCTCAGGTCGAAGCTCGAAGCCCGAAGGGAGAGGCACTGATGGACGATCTCGATCGCGAGGAGCTCGACATCCACCGGCTGTTGAGCGCGGTGAAGCCGGAGCCACTGCCGCTTGGCTTCCGCGACGGGGTCATGCAGCGGGTGCGCGGCACCGGCGCGCCCGCCGTCTGGGAATGGCTGATCGCCGCCGCGTTCGCCCTCCCCGGCATGGCGTACCTCACCTGGCGTCTCGCGCTGAACGGAGGCGAGGTCGTCACGTCGCTGAACGCGATCCTCACCGCCGCGGCGGGGGTCGACCTGACCGGTAGCACCGATATCGCCATCGACGGGCTCGCCGTGATGTCATTCGCCCTCGTCGGGGTCGCGAGCGTGCTCGCAGCGCACGCGATGCTGCGCGGCTCGGCGAGTCACGGGATGATCGCCCGGTGACCGGCCGCGATCCGATCGTGGCTCTGGGCGCGCTGGTCGTCGCGGTCGGCATCGCCGCGATCCTGTTGGTCGGCTCGCTGTCCGCCGCTGGACCCGACGGCGCCCGCGAGCGTTTCTTCTTCGTGAACTTTGCCGCCCGGCCCGTCCCGATCGGGCGGCCCGCGAACCTCGAGGGGAACGGTGTGCCGGTGCCGCTCCGTGCGGTCGTGCCGTTCCAACGCGGCGTGTCCGACCTGGCACGGGACGCGGCCGGGTACCTGCTCGTCATCATCGGCGTCGCGGCCGTCCTGGTCCTGGGCCGCGACCAGGTGCTCGGCGTATATCGGGCGTCCCGAGGTGGGTGGCGGGCGCAGCTGCGTGTCGTCGGCACCGGCGTCGCCGTGCTGCTGGTCTTCGCGTCGGCCTCGTTCCTCGGTGGAGTCGCATTGCTGGGAACGATCACGACAGGTTTCCGCGGGACACCAGCCGGGATCCAGCTGGGCCTCCAGGTCGGACTCATGACCATGGCGGTCTTCGCCGCCGGATTCCTGCTCATCGCCCTGGTCGGATTTGCCGCAGCGTCCTGGCGACTGGGTGACATCATCTTCGGTGCGGGTCCGTTGCGGCGGTGGGTCGGCACGATCCCGGGGGCGCTCGTCGCACTGCTCGGAGCGACGATCCTCTATGTGCTCATGCAGCTGCCGGCGATCGGTGGGGTCGTCGGATTCGCGGTCCTTGCGTACGCGCTCGGCGCGGTCGTCGTCGCCCGGCTCGGTCAGAGCCCCGCGGCCGCGGCATAGGGGGAAGGCTCGCGTGAAGAAGGGAAGAGGGACCATGGCTTACGTGGGAAAGGGTCTGGCGGTGGCGCTCCTCGGCGCGTTCATCGCCGCCGCGTGCGGCGGCACGCAAGAGGCGCCGGCGGTCCGCACCGCGCAGGTCAGCCGGGGCTCGGTGACCCAGACGGTCGCGGTCTCCGGATCGGTGAACTCGGCCGGCACCGTCAAGCTGAATCCGGCGACGAATGGGAAGGTGGCGCAGCTGTTCGTCTCGGTGGGCCAACAGGTCACCTCCGGCCAACCGCTCGCGAAGCTCGACACGACGGACCTGCAGGCCGCGCTTACGACCGCCCTCAATAACCTCGCGGGGGCGCAGACGAACTACGACAAGGCGCTCTCTGGCGTGAGCGACGCGCAGAACAATCTGACCCAGGCGCAGATCTCGGCCGCGAACGACATCGCGACGGCGCAATCGGCGCTGACGAAGCTCAAGGCGAATTACTCCTCGGCGGAGAGCACCTTCACGAACCTGAGCACCTCCATCCGCCCTGACGTCATGGCGTTCACCTCTTCGATCGACGGCATGCGCATCCAGCTGCAGCAGGCGATCAACGACATGAGCCAGCGATCCTCGTCCGATGTGACGGCGGCGCGAAGCTCGCTCGTCAGCGCCGACACGACCTTCGTCAACGCGCAGTCCTACGCGAACACGCAGCTCACTGCGACGCTCAACGACTTCGCGAGCGCCCGTGACACCCTGGCAGCCGCGGTCACTGCGTTCGACGCGGCCATCGCCTCAGGGAGCGACCCCGCCGGCGCGCG
>JANLWM010000191.1:0-4686 GCA_031364525.1 Chloroflexota bacterium
GTGCGCCGTCTGGGACCACCCGCTGTTCAACCGGGTCATCGGGGCGGGTGTGCTCGCGCCCCTGGACGACCGCAGCCTGGAGACCATCGTCGCGCACTATGCGGCGAAGGGACGCGTCGCCAACATCGAGGTGTACGAGCAGATCACGCCGCCCTCGGTCATGAAGGTCCTGGAACGCGCCGGATTCGTGTCGTCCGGGCACGGGCTCGAAGCGCACGTGCTCACGACCGACAGCGAGATCCCGTCGCGCCCGAACGCGGCGACCGTGCGCATGGCCAGGCCGGAAGAGCAGGCGCATTTCGGCGAGCTCGTACGGGACGGATTCGACATGCGCGACGACGCACGGCTCGGCCCGTTCTTCGTGGACCTCACCGTCGCCTCCCTTCGAGTGCTCGGTGACGCGAGTGCCGCCTTCATCGCGTCGGTCGACGGGCAGGACGCCGGGACCGGGCAGCTCGTGATGAGCGAGCAGGTGGCCGGCTGCTATTCGGGCAGCGTCCTGGGCGCGTTCCGCGGTCGCGGGATCCAGCACGCGCTCATCGCCGCTCGCGTGGCCGAGGGATCGCGCCGTGGCCGGCGGATCTTCGTTTCGCAGACGGACCCCGACAGCCCGAGCGGTCACAACCTGCACGACGCCGGCTTTCGGACCCTCTACCGCGCGACCTGGTTCACCAGACCCGAGTGACGACCGAGCTGTCGGCGGCCGAGGCGCGCCGGCTCGCGCTCCACGCCCAGGGCCTCATCGGACCAGCAGACGCCGACGCACCCGCGATGCTCCGGCGGGTCGGCGCGGTGCAGCTGGACACGATCTCGGTCCTCGCCCGATCGCACGAGCTCGTCGCATATGCGCGGCTCGGTCCGGTGGGCAGGCCGCCGGTCGAGGCCGCGTACTGGGGCCGTCCGGTACGCGCCTTCGAGGCGTTCGCCCACGCGATGTGCATCCTCCCGATCGAGTTCTGGCCGCACTTCGCGGCGCGGCGCCGGCGCAGCGCGCGCTCCGTCCATCCGCGGCGACCGCCCGATGTGCGCGCCATGCGCGAAGTGCTCGCCGAGCTCCGGGCGCGCGGCCCGCTCACGGCGACCGACCTCGGCGGTTCGCGCAGCAAGGCGCCACGACCCGAGAACGTGTGGTGGCACTGGTCCGCGGAGAAGATCGCGCTCGAGCGGCTGCTCGCCATCGGTACGGTCGTCTGCGTGGAACGGCGCGCCTGGAAGCGCGTCTACGACCTGGTGGAGCGAGCCGTGCCGGCACGTCTTCGCGCGAAGGACGAAGACGATGCGACGTGCCACGCCGCGCTGGTCGCGCTCGCTGCGGAGCGGCTCGGCGTTGGGACGCTGAACGATCTCCGTAGCTACTTCGGCGGCATGCAGCACGGTGGCCGGACCTTGCCCGAGGCACGTGCCGCGATCGAGCGGGCCAAGCTCGTCCCGGTCCGTGTCGAGGGCTGGGCCGAACCCGCGTGGGCGTCGCGCGCCGCCCTGCGCGCGCATGCGGCAGGTATCCGCGGCGCTCACCGCACGACCCTCATCTCCCCGTTCGACTCGCTCGTCTGGGACCGGCCACGAACGTTGCGGCTGTTCGGGTACACCCACAAATTCGAGGCGTACGTGCCGGCGCCCGATCGCATCCACGGGTACTTCGTCATGCCGGTGCTCAGCGGGGGCAAGATCGTCGGCCGGGTCGATCCCGGCCGTGTTGGCACGACGCTGGTGGCGAAGCGCGTCAGCGGCGACGTCGCCGCCGCGCCGCAGATCGCGCGAGCCCTGATCGAAGCAGCGCGCTGGGTCGGCTGCGACGACGTGAAGATCGTTCACGCGCGACCGGCGGCCCTCAAGGCTGCCTTGACCGCCGCGCTCAAGCCCAGGCGATGACGGCATTCGCGCTCGCGCTGGTCCTCGCGTCCGCGGTCGCGCACGCCACCTGGAATCTGTACGCGAAGCGCGCCGGTGGCGGGATCCCTTTTCTTTGGCTCGCGCTCGCGCTGGCGATCCCGCTCTATGCGCCGGTCGCGATCGCGGTGCTCATCCTGACCGGAGCGACGCTCGGCATCGGATCGATCCTGTGGATGTTCGTCAATGCGGCGCTCAACGTCGCCTATTTCGTCTTTCTCCAGCGTGGCTACCGTTCCGGCGACCTCTCGGTCGTGTATCCGCTCGCGCGTGGCACTGGCCCGGTCCTCGCGACGGTCGGGGCGATCCTCATCTTCGGGGAGCGGCCGAGCACGCTCGCGATCGCCGGGGCAGTGGCCATCGCTCTCGGCGTCGTGGTGCTGACCGGGGATCCGCGCAAGCTCCGTCAACGGGGCGCCGGCGCGGCCGTGGGCTACGCGCTCTTGACGGGCGCGACGATCGCTGCGTACACGCTCTGGGACAAGCGCGGGGTGAGCGGGCTTCTCATCCCGCCGATCGTGTACGAGTGGGGCTCCAACGTGTGGCGGGTCCTCATCCTCGCGCCCTTCGCGCTGCCGCGGCGGGCTGAGATCCGCGCCGAATGGGCCGCGAATCGGACGGCGGCGCTCGCAGTCGCGGTCCTTTCGCCCCTCGCGTACATGCTCGTCCTGACCGCGCTTGCGATCAGTCCGGTGAGCTACGTCGCTCCGGCGCGCGAGATCGGCATCCTCTTCGGGGTGATCCTTGGCGCGCGCACGCTCGCCGAAGCGGACCCCGCGCGCAGGTCGATGGCCGCTTTCCTCATGGTCGGCGGCGTCGTCGCGCTCGCGCTCGGCTAGCGTCGCTGCGCGGTGGTCGCACCTTCGATGCCGAGCAGCTGCCGCTTGGTGTCGAGTCCGCCCGCGTATCCGACGAGCGCGCCGGTCGATCCGACGACGCGGTGGCAGGGCACGACGATCGGGATCGGATTCTGATTGAGCGCACCGCCCGCGGCACGCGACGCCTTCGCGTTCCCGGCCCGCTTCGCGATCGCGCCGTAGGTGCTCACCGAGCCGAACGGGATCTTGGCGGTCGCGTTGAGCACCCGGGTCTGGAACGGGGTGAGCCCGGAGAGGTCGAATGCGATGTCGAAGGTCTGGCGCTTGCCGTTGAAGTACTGGTCGAGCTCGCGCGCCAGGGCGCTCGAGCGCCGGTGGTCCGGCACGATGCCCGGACCATAGACCCGTACCAGCCGCCGCAGCTCCGATGGCGACGGCTCTTCGCCGTAGTGGATCGTCGCGACGCCGCGTGGCGAGATCGCGACCCAGAGCGGACCGAGCGGCGAGGGGAGCAGGTCATAGCCGACCGTCGTGAGACCCTCGCGCTTCGCACGGGAGAGCAGCCGCTCGCGCGCGTCCATCAGCGCCACGTCCATCGTCATCTTCATGCCACCGCCGCTTTCACTTTCTTCAATGCTTCGCTCACCCGTGCGCGCGCCGCCTCCTCCGAGCAGTCGAGAGCCACCGCGATATCGACGTAGCCGAGACCCTGCACTTTCCGGAGGACGAACGCCGCGCGCTGCCCGGCCGGCAGGTGCTCGATCGCGCCGGCGAGATCAAGGAGGGTCACGTCGTCACGCTGCGGCGCGGCCAGCGCGAGGTCCTCGACGTTCGCGACGACCCGCTTCGCCCGGCGCTCCCGGTCGATCGCCCGGTTCGTGGCGATCTTGTACAGCCACGCGCGCTCGTTCCCCCGCCGCGGCGGAGGCCAGGCCCGGAACGCCGCGAGGAAGGTGTCCTGATAGAGGTCCTCTGCGTCGGCACGCTGACCCGAGAGGCGAATGGCGTACGCGAAGAGCTCGCGCTCGTGCCGCTCCAGCAGCTCCCCGAAGGTGAGCGCGTCGTTCTCCACCACTACAGATGGAACGCCGGACCTACCGCGTACGTGAGACCGCCCGCTCGTAGATGTCGTCATCGAGGCGCAACGGGCGCCCCGAGCCGCCGTACCGCTCCATCGAGAGCTCGGCGAGGACGGAAAGGGCGATCTCCCCCGGCGTCCGGCCACCCAGGTCCAGACCGACGGGGGCGTGCACCGAACGGATGCGTTCCTCAGGCACGCCCTCGTCACGGAGCATCCGCTCGATGAGGATCGTCTTCCGCTTGCTGCCGAGGAGGCCGATGTAGCGTGCGGGCCGCCCGATCGCCGCCCGGAGGCACTGCGAATCGAGCTTGTGGCCCCGCGTTGCGACGACGATGAACGCGTTCCAGCCGATCGGGAGGCTGGTGAGCGCCTCGACCATGTCCGCGCGCACGACCTCGACCCCGTCGGGAAAGCGTTCGCGCGACGCGAACTCGGGGCGGTCGTCGATGACGGTGACGTCGTAGTCCAACGAGTGCGCGAGCTTCGCGAGGGCCAGGCCGACATGGCCTGCACCGGCGACGATCAGATGCGGCTTCGCGACGATCGGCTCGACCAGCAGCTCCGTCCCATCATCGAGGGCCGTCGTTCGGGCCGTCCCCGCGCGGAGCGTCTCCGCGGCGAGCTCGCGCGAGCGCGCATCGACGTCGGGATCGCCGAGGGTGCCGCCGGACGAGCCGTCCTGTTCGACGTACAGCCGTCCGGCCGGAACGAGGTCGTGGCCGTCCTTTTTGAAAAGCGTCGCGAGCGCGATCGGGGTGCCCGTCGACGAGGCCGCCAGGACCTCCGGGAGGAGATCACGATCCCCGATCGTGAGCGCTGAAGCCGCCGGCTCGATGTTGATCCACATCGTGCCGCCGCAGACGAGGCCGGTGTCCCAGGCGAGCTCCTCGGTGAGCT
>JANLWM010000197.1:0-5337 GCA_031364525.1 Chloroflexota bacterium
GGACACGCTCCAGGAGAACCACTGGGCGTTCCACAACTTCGGGACCGGCATGGGTCTTGACGGCTACACCCGCGTCGGTGGGATGGCGGTCCGCAATTACAACGGCGGACCCTTTGAAGGCGCGGCCGATATCAGCGCCGAGGCGCTCGTGGAGAAGGGCTACCGGGTGAAGATGGAGGCCTGCTGGGCCTGCTCCGTCCGCTGCAAGAAGGTCGTCAAGATGGAGACGCCCTATCAGATCGATCCGAAGTACGGCGGCATCGAATACGAATCGACGGCCGCGCTCGGAGCCTCATGCGGGGTGGACGACCTCGCGCTCATCTCCAAGGCGAACGAGCGATGCAATGCTCTGGGGCTCGACACCATCTCGCTCGGCGCCACCGTCGCCTGGGTGATGGATCTGCGGGACCGCGGCATCCTTCCCGACGCCGAGCTCGACGGCGAGCCGGTGCAGTTCGGGAACGGCAAGGCGGTGCTCGTGTCGCCCGATGCGGTCGCCCATCGCCGTGGCCTCGGCGACGTGCTCGCGGAGGGCTCGGTGCGGGCCGCGGAGACGCTCGGCGGGAAGGAGCACCTGACCGCCGTGCGGGGACAGGAGCTCGCGATGCACGACCCGCGGCAGCGCACCGAGTACGGCAAGCAGGTCCGCATGAGCTACGCGACGAGCCCCACCGGCGGGGATCACATGAACTCGAATCTGCCCTCGCGCTCCGCGAAGAACACCGTCGGCATGTGCTTTTTCCTCCGCTACGACGATCCGAAGCTCACCGACATCATGAACGCGGTGACCGGGTGGGCGCTCGACGCCAACGGAGTGACCGAGATCGGCGAGCGTTCGCTCACCATGGCGCGGCTCTTCAACAATCGTGAGGGCTTCGGCTCCGCCGACGATGTCCTGCCGGAGCAAGCGATGAAGCCGCACGTGTCGGGTGTGCTCTCGCGGGTCCGGCTCGATGCGGACGATATCGCCGAGCAGGTGCGCGCCTATTACCGGGGCCGCGGCTGGTCCGACGACGGGGTCCCGTCGCCCGAAACGCTCGACAAGCTCGGCATCCGCGAGTACGCCGGTAGCTGAGTACGTCTAGCCCAGCAACCCCATCGCCTTCCAAACGGGGATGCTCGCCACGATCGCCGCGAAGCGGACGAGGGTGAGGGCGGCGCCGATGCGGGTGCCCTGGCGATCGTCGAAGGCCTGCCCCGCGGTAGCTTCGCGAGCGATGAGGTACTCGAGCCCCTGATACGGGAGGATCCAGATGTTCGCGCACAGCAGCACCGTCACGCCGGCCAGCCACGGTGAGATGCCGAGCTGCGGCGCCGCGGGGACGACCGCAAGGGCGAGAAGGAGCATCGTCGGCCGGCTGGGGAGGACGAACCGGACGAGCATCGTGCCCGCGGCGATGACCACGAGCACGAGGCCCGGATCGCCGAGACCCGCGGTACGTTCCACGAGTCCTGCCGCGACCCAGCGGTCCACATGCGTCGCCTGCATCACGTTCCCCGATCCGAGCAGCGCGCCGAACAGCACGAGGAAGCCCCAATCGATCCCCGCGCGGAACCGCTCACGATCGAGGGCGCCCGCGGTCACGATGACCAGGGCCAAGAGCGCGAGCCACGCGGGCTCGAGGTCGAGCAGCGGCTGCGCGATGAGGCCTGCGAGCAGGACGGCTGCAGCGAGGATCGCGACCTGCTCGCCGCGTGACAGCGGCCCGAGGATCCGCTGCTGGCGGCGCGTGGCGTCCTGCACCCGCGTCGTGGCGTGCTCGGGGCGGAACAGCGCTAGGAGGGCCACGGTCGCGCCGATGAGACAGAGGATGCCGACGGGCGCGGCCGCCCCGAGCCAACCGAGCCAGGAGAACCGGGCGCGATCGGCGGCCGGCAGCAGCTGCAGGACGAAGAAGTTGGTCGCGAGGCCGGTCAGGAAGATGCTCGAGAAGTACCAGTACCCGGTGAGCCCGGCAAAGGCCAGCCGCGCGCTGCCGTTGCTGCGCGGGGCGTAGCCGAGCGACTGTCCGATCTCGCTCGCGACGGGCATGATCGCGGCGACGCGGGCCACCGACAGCGGTACGAGCGGCGTGATGAGCACGCCCCCGAACAGCAGGGCGAACATCTGGCCGGTCGCGGTCGCGGGGAACGCTCGCATGAGCAGGAGTGCTGCGCGAAAGAGCAGACCGGTGCGGGCCATCGCCGCGGCGAGCGCGAGCGCGCCAAGCGCGAGCAGCCAGGACGAGCTTGCGAATCCACTGAATGCCACCGGGAGCGTCACCAATCCGGTGGCACCCCAGGACGCGGCGAGCGCGACCGCGACCGCGAAGTCCGGCACCGGCTCAGCGAGCCAGGCGACCGCTGCGCCGAGGAGAAGGAGCACGACATGCCATCCGCTTGGCTCGAGTCCGCTCGGCGGCGCGACGTTCCACAGCATCGCGGGGAGCGCGAGAGCGGCGACGGCACCAAGCACCCGTGTTCGTCGCTTGGCGGCCGGCCGTTCGTCACGGGCGCGTTCTTCAGGCCGTCGCGACGGCTCGGGCGCCCCTGCGTACTCGCGGGAGCGCCGGTCGACCGCGTCGGCCAGGGCGGCCGCGACGGCGAGGCCGATCTGCGGGCGGTCGCGGACGAGCGCCTCGAACCGCGCTCGCGGCAGGCGCCACAACACCACGTCGGTCAGGGCCCGTGATGTCGCCGTGCGGCGGGCTAGGAGCATCCCGAGCTCGCCGAAATGCGCCGGCGCGCTGACATCGCGAAGCGATAGCTCGCCACCGGGCGATGCGACGCTGATCGAGACCCGGCCGTGCTCCAAGAGATACAGGGCGTCGGCCTCTGTCCCTTCCGTCGCGATGATCTCGCCGGCGGCAGCGCGGACCTCCTCGAGCGCTCCCAGCAATCTGGCGAGATCGACGCGGTCGAGCTCGCGGAAGAACGGCACTCCCCGCAAGAGATCGGCCAGCGGATCGCCCCCGGTATCGCTCATCGACGGGAGTATCGCTGCCGGCGCAGACTCTGCCGCGATGCGCATCCTGCTGACGGGCTTCGAGCCATTCGCCGGAAGGGGCGTCAACCCGTCCTGGGAGGCGGCCCGCCAGCTAGCGGGCGCAGTGGCCGGTCCGGCGCGGATCGACGTGCTGCGGGTCCCGGTCGTCTGGGGCGGATCGGTCGCGACGATCGTGCGCGAGCTCGAGCGCGAGCCGGCGGACGGTCTCATCATCGGCGGCTTGTCCTTCGGCCGACCTGCGGTGAGCGTCGAGGCGATCACGCACGCGATCGGGGACGTGCCGTGGCAGGCAGACAACGCGGATCGGGCTCTTGCCGGCGAGCGCGGCGATGGCGACGAACACGGCCCGGACGCGCTCCTCGCAACAGCGCCGGTCCGCGCGATCGCCGCGGCGATCGATGCGGCCGGCATCCCGGCGCACGTCTCGTGGGACGGCGGTGCATATGTGAGCAACGCGACGCTGTACGGGGCGCTCCGCTACGCGCGCGACCACGGACTCAGGCTGCCCACGACCTACCTGCATGTTCCGGCGACCCCGGAGATGACCACCGGCACGGCGACGCCGGCCCTGCCGCTCGAGCTGCTGGTCGAGGCATTCCGGATCGCCTGCCTGGTCCTCGCCACGCACACGGGCCCGGACGCCCAGCTGCGCCGGTGGCCGACGGCGCTCGCGCCGCTACGGCGCTAGGAAGGCGCGTACCGCCGCCGCGACCTCGTCGGCCGCGTCGCCGATGACCTGATGACCCGCCCGGACCGTCTTCACCTCGAGAAAGTCGCCGAGCTCGTACTTGTAGCGCTCGGTCTGACGGGGCTTCACCATCGTCGACCCGTCCCCCACGATGAGCAGCGTCGGGATGCGCAACGCCGCGAACGGCGGCGGCGGGGTGGTGAGCTCGCCGAGGATCGCGATCGCGGCCGCGCGTGAGAACGGCAGCCGCAACCGGCCGTCGGCGCCGGCGGCCAGATCCCTCGCCCATACCTCGAAGTGTTCGGGTGGGGCATACGGTGCGGTAGCCGCGCGCGCGGCGATCGCTTCTTCGACGGATGCAAAGGACGCGTCGGCGAGCAGCAGATCCGTGCTCGCCGTGACCGCGGAGGTCTCCATCTGGAGCGCCGGGTCGAGCAGGACGAGCTTGTCGAGCCGCGAGCGATCGGCGGCGAGCATCTCGACCGCGAGCCGCCCGCCGAAGCTGAAGCCGATGAACGGCGCGCGGGAGATCCCCATCGCATCGAGCGTCTCGCGGAGGTCCCGGAGATGGACCGACAGATCCCAGGGCGGCTCCTTGCCCGACGCACCGTGGCCCCGCAGGTCCGGGGCGACCAGCCGGAACTCGGGGAGCCGGTCGGCCAGCCGCCGGAAGACCTGGGCGAGCCCGGTGACGCCGTGCAGCGCGACCACCGTCCTGCCGGCGCCGGGACCGAATTCGTGCACGTGGAGTCGCACGTGGGCCATCATGGGCCAACGCCGGTAGGCGAGGAGGTGGTCGGATGGGGCTGCTCGACGGCAAACGGGCGATCGTCATGGGCGTCGGCAACCAGCGGAGCATCGCCTGGGGCATCGCGACCGCGTTCCAGCGCGAGGGCGCGCTGCTGGCGTTCAACTACGCGACCGAGCGGCTGCGCGACAACGTGGAGAAGCTCGTGGTGACCTTGCCGGGCCACGACCAGATGCCGCTCCTCCCCTGCGACGTTTCGAAACAGGACGAGATCGAGGCGTTCTTCGCCGCGATCGGCAAGCGGTGGGGTCAGGCTGACATCCTGGTCCACTCCATCGGCTACGCCGCGGTGGAGGACCTGCGTGGCCGCTTCCACGAGATCTCGCGCGATGGCCTGAAGCTGGCGATCGACATCAGCGCGTTCTCGCTCATCGCGGTCACGCGCGCAGCGCTGCCGTTATTCGAGAAGGCGGGAGGCGGGTCGGTCATGTCGCTGACCTACAACGCCGTCGATCGCGTCGTGCCGAGCTACAACTCGATGGCCATGGCGAAGGCGGTGCTCGAGTCCGGGACCCGGTATCTCGCGGCCGACCTCGGCCCCTCGAACGTCCGGGTGAACACGATCTCCGCAGGTCCGCTGAAGACGCTGGCCGGCAGCGCGGTCAAGGGGATCTCCAGCGCGCGTGACCTGATGGTCGAGAAGGCCCCGCTCCGCCGAAACATCACCCAGGACGAGGTCGGCAACGTCGCGGTGTTCCTCGCGAGTGAGATGTCCCGCTGCGTGACCGGGGCGACGATCTTTGCCGACAACGGCTTCAACGTGCTCGGGGTGGCTGACTAGGCGAAGCGGAAGCCCTTCAGCCACCGCAGCTCGTCGCCGATCGTCGTCGCCGGCCCATGGCCGGGCAACACTCG
>JANLWM010000254.1:0-9170 GCA_031364525.1 Chloroflexota bacterium
GACGATCGTGTGCTCCATCGCCCCGTGCTCCTCGAGCGTGGCCACGATCTTCGCGACCGAGGACTCCTTCTGCCCGACGGCGACGTAGATGCAGATGAGATCCTTGCCCTTCTGATTGATGATCGTGTCGATCGCAACGGCGGTCTTGCCGGTCTGGCGGTCGCCGAGGATCAGCTGGCGCTGCCCGCGCCCGATCGGCGTGAGTGCGTCGATGATCTTGATGCCGGTCTGGACCGGCGTGTCGACGTTCTGGCGCGTGATGACGCCCGGCGCCACGACGTCGACCGGGAGCGTCTTCTTGCTCGCGATCGGGCCCTTGCCATCCAGCGGCCGCCCGAGCGGGTCGACGACGCGGCCGATGAGCTCATCGCCAACGGTCGCCTCGACGATGCGGCCGGTGGTGCGGACCTCGCCGCCCTCTTCGATCCCCGTGTAGTCGCCGAGGATGATCGCGCTCACGGTGTCCTCTTCAAGGTTGAAGGCGAGCCCGAAGACGTCCTTGCCGAAGTCGAGGAGCTCGGAGGCCATGCAGCCGGCGAGACCATGGATCCGCGCGATGCCGTCACCGATCTCGACGACGGTGCCAACATCCGCGGACTCGGACTGGCCCTCGAAGCCCTTGATCTGGGCCTTGATGATGTCGGTGATCTCTGAGGCTGTCGTTGCCATGGTCTCTCTCCCTTAATTACCCGCGAGCTGTGAACGCAGCGCAGCCAGCTGGGCCCGGACGGATGAATCGATCAGATGATCACCAAGCTGGACCCGCGCACCGCCGATGAGCTCCTCGTCCACCGTGAACGTCGCCCGGACCTTCTTGCCCGAGCTCTTTTCCAGCCGCTCGACGAAGGTCTTCTGCTGCGCGTCCATCAGCGGGACAGCGGTCGTGATCTTTGCCTTCACGATGCCGGCGCGACGGTCCACGAGGTCGCCGAACTCGCGCGCGATGTCGGGAAGCAGCGCGATGCGGTCACGGTGTTCGAGCAGCAGAACGACCGACCGGATCGCGCGTGGCTGCCCCTTCGTCGCCGCATCCAACGCCCCGAGCCGGCTCTTCATCGGCACGCTGGGGTCCCGCAACACGCGAATGACCGCAGGCGTGATGGCAACAGCGAGCGCGTCGAGGGACTGCCGGTAGCCAGCCACCGCCTTCTCGGCCGCGGCCAGATCGAAGATGGCCTCGGCATACCGCCGGGCCGCGGACCCTGATGACATCTAGTTGGCCTTCCCCAGCTCGGTGCCGGCCTCATCGAGCGATCGCTCGATGAGCGCCTGATGGGTCTTCGCGTCGACCTCTTTGCCGAGGATCCGGCCGGCCGCGAGCACCGCCATGGACGCGACCTCAGCGCGAAGCTGTGACAGGGCCTGTTGGTGAAGCTGCGCCGCGTCGGCCTTCGCACGCTCGCGGATGCGATCGCCCTCCTGCTTGGCCTGGGTGCGGATCTCCGCGGCCGCGGCCTCGGCAGCCTGCGCCGCGCGCTCCGACAACGCGGCTGACTCACGGCGAGCGTCGGCGAGCAGGCGCTCGACCTCGGCCTCCATCTGCGTGCGCTCCCGCTTGGCGGTCTCCGCGGTCTCCAGGCCCTCGCGGATCCGATCGGCGCGCGACTGCAGGGTCTTCTGGATCGGACCCCAGAGGAATTTCTGCAGCAGGAAGAAGAGCAGAAGGAATTGGACGATCGCGACCAGCACCCAATAGGGCTGGACGGTCAGTCCGCTGGTCTCCTCGGCGAGGATGCCAAGTGTCATCTAACCGATCTTCGTCCAGAGGAGGATGCCCAGCACGAACGAGAGGATGCCAAGTCCCTCGGCGAGCGCGGCGCCGAGGATCATGTTCGTACGGATCGCGCCGGCAGCGTCGGGGTTGCGACCGATCGCCTCGGACGATTTCGCGGTGAGGATGCCGATGCCCAGGCCGGGACCGATGACGCCAAGGCCGACGGCGAGGCCGGCGGCGAGACCACTGAATTCCACGGGTGATGTTCTCCTTGTCTTATTCGCTACGCGGCGATGGCTTGAGGATGCTGCTCTTCATGAGCGACACGATCGGTGTCGGTGTGACTCCCCTCCTCGTGCGATTCATCGTGCGACTCGATCGCGAGCACGAAGTACATGAGCACGAGCAGCGCGAACACGAGTCCCTGGACGAGACCGATGAACACCTCGAGGCCGACGAACGGCAGCGCGAGGCCGGGCACGAACAGGAGCGCGCTCATGACCGTGAGCATGATCTCGCCACCGAACACGTTGCCCCAGAGGCGGAGCGTCAGCGTCAGCATCCGGAACACCTCGCTGAAAAGCTCGATGAGCCCGACGAGGATGAAGATGGCGCCGATGAACGGACCGTCCTTGAAGCCGCTGAAGTTGAACCACCGCTTCACGTAGCCGGGCCCGAGATGGCGGAAGCCCTCGGTCTGATACGCGAGCCACGACACGAAGGCCATGGCGAAGGTGATGTGGTAGTCGGCCGTCGGCGAATGCAGCCACTTGATCTGACCGACCAGCGGCACGACCGAAAGCCAGTTCGAGGTGACGATGAAGAGGAAGAGGGTCCCGAAGAGCGGGAGGTACTTGGCCGCCTGCGGTCCACCGATGCTCACGACGAAATCACTGAGCCCCTGGACGAGCATCTCCACGGCGTTCTGCAGGCCGCGAGGCTGCACGTCGAGCCTGCGGGTCGCGAGGAACGAGAGGGTCGAGAGGAGCACGATGACGATGAGCATCGTGAGATGCGCGTTCGTGTACGTGATCGGGCCGACCTCGAAGAGCGGCTCGCCGGTGAGCGCGAAATGGGTCGGGATGTCGGGGAACTTGAAGCCCTGCGGGAAGAGGAAGTCCACTACCGCTGCTCATCCCTACGGCGTTCTTCTTCGACGGTCTCGGCTTGCCACTTCTGACCGGCCTCGCGCGCCCGCTCGCTCGACGGCGTCACTGGGTTCTCCTCCGCAAAACGCTTGATGATCACGAACACGCCTCCGCCGGCGGCCGCCATCCCCAGGAAGATCAGACCCAGCAGCCCCCACGGCGAGGTGCCCAGCGCGGCATCGAGCTTGAGACCGAGCCAGGCGCCTAACGCGATAGGGACCGCGATGATGAGTCCGACCTGGCCCAGGATCGCCGCGTTCAACGCGCTCCACCCGGGGTGCGGAGAGCGGCCAAGTGGCGTCAGTTTAGGGGGAAGCCGCAGCCGGCGCACACCGGGCCGACGCCGGGCCGAAGCGCTCGGGGGTCTAGAGCCAACCCCGCCGCCGGAAGTACACCACCAGGCCCAGGCCGGCGACCACCATGAAGGCAATGGATCCCCAGAACAGGGCCACGGATTCGTAGGGAATGATGGTCACGAAGTTCTGACCGAAGAAGCCCGTCACGACCGTCATGACCAGGAGGATCGTTGCGAGCGCGGTCAGGACCTTCATCACCTCGTTCAGCCGGTTCGAGACGGCCGCCAAGTTGGCGTCCACCACGTTGCTCACCAGGTCCCGAAGGGTGTCGATCTCGTCCGTCACGCGGACGACGTGGTCATAGACGTCCTGGAAGTAGCGGCGCTCCTCGGGGAGGAAGCAGCCCACGTCACCACGGCTCAGGACCTGGAGGACCTCGCGCTCGGGTGCCACGAGCTTGCGCAGCCGCAGCAGGTCGCGCTTCAACAGGAAGAGCTCGGACAGGGAGGTGCGGAGCGCGTCACCGTTCGTGTCCTGAAGGATGAGCCCCTCGAGCAGATCCGCCCGCTCGCCATAGTCATCGGCGATCGGGAAGTACCCGTCGACCGTGGTGTCGAGGAGTGCGTGCAGCAGCATCCCGATGGTGGGCAGCCTGCCGTCGCGCCAGCGCTTCTCGACGTCCACGCGCGCCGGCCACTCGCTGCGTCGCACCGTGACCATCACGTCCTTGAAGGCGAAGATCGAGAAGAGGTCTGGGTCGACCTTGCCGGGGCTCTTGGAGACGATCGCGCTGAACGAGATGAAGTAGTAGCCGTCGTACGAATCGGCCTTCGGCCGCTCGTGGCGTGAGCGCGCGTCCTCGACCGCGAGCGGATGCAGACCCAGCTCCTCCGAAATGAGCGCCATCTCGGCGTCGTTCGGATCCTGGATGTCGAGCCAGGCCGGCGTGCCGCGCAGCTCCGAGAGGTCCGCGGGCGGAGCCTCCCGCACACCGTCGGGGAATTTGACGAGGAGCCGGGCGGTCACGCGTGGATGCTAGTCAGACGGAGAATCGGCGTACGAGGCGAAGCAGATCCTCCGAGTCGAACGGCTTGCTGAGGAATGCCTCGGCGTTGCAGCGATCGGCCTCGTGCTTCGGATCGGCGACGCCGGTGACGATCACGAGGGGGACCCGCCGCAGTCGGGTGCGCAGCTGGCGAGCGAAGGTCGGTCCGTCGATCCCCGGCATCTGGACATCGAGCACGATCATCGCCGGCGGCTCTTCGTCCATCGCTCGGAGGGCCTCCGCGCCATCGTGGGCTTCGCGGACCCGGAAGCCGTGCTCGGCGAGCACCTGCCGCTCGGCCGCGAGGATGTCCGGGTCGTCATCGACGATGAGGATGGGACGGGCACGCCGCGCGACCATTGCCATGCGGCCAGCCATGCAAGCCTCATTCCTGCTCCGCTCCGGCCGATACTTGGGCCATGCCACGCCCGAAAGGCCTCCGCGCGGCGGACGAGGTCGTGCCCAAGCTCGGTGTCCCCGCAGGGCAGCCGGCGCTCCGGATCGGCGACATCGCGACCTACGACCGGCCGATCGAGCACCTTGCGGAACAGCTCGACCGGGCCGAGCTCGACCTGCCGCTGCGCTATCGGGCGTCGCGCTGCGGGCTGTGCCTCTGCTTCGCGCTCGAGCCGGTCGGCGCGAACGCCCTGGCGGCCGAGCTCACCCGGATCACGAGCACCGAGGGCGCGATCTGGATCGTCGTGTGGAAGAAGCCGTTCCTTCGGCCGGGACTCTTGTCATGGGATGACGTCCAGGCCGCGATGCTGCCGACGGGATGGGTGGACAACAAGATCTTGAGCTTCGGTGACGAGGTCTACGGCACGCGGTACGTGTTGCGGACGGCGCTGCGCAACTGAACGCCGCTCCGGAGCGTCCTACCGGTATGCGCATCGCCGCGGTCGCCCTCGCCCTGCTCCTGTCAGGCTGCGGCAGCACCGTCGGGGCGGCCGCAAGCGGCCGACCGAGCCCGACCGAAGTCATCCCGACACCGACCGCGCGGGTCACCACTCCCACGACGCGCGACTGCACGGTCAGCTGGGTCGATCACTTCACGACCCTGGCCCAGCTGGTCGCGAAGGCCGACGTCATCGTCCGGGCCGTCGCCATCAGCCAAGACACCGCGCAGCTCACGCCAGGTTTCGGGGCTCAGCCCACCCGTGATGCACGCCGGACGACGTTTCGTGTCTTGGACACGCTGAAGGGGACGGTCACCGGTCCGCTGCGGGTCCTCGAGGATGTGTGTCCGAACCTGGACGTGCGGCCGGGGGATGAGTGGCTGCTATTCGCCTATCGCTGGGACACCGCCGGATACGGCCCGAGCGACGGCGGTGAGCACTTCATGACCCGCGGCGGCCCGCAGGGTCAGTTCCGATTCACCGCCAGCAGGGTGAGCGGTCCATTCTTCACGTTCGCCGGCGTCGTCCATTCCTACGAGGGAGCCTCGATCGACGAGGTCGTCCGGGACATCCGCGCCGCGCTGCGTTAGGAGAGAAGCTGCTCCGTCAGGAATTCGATGATCCGCGCGTGCGCCTTGTCGGAGTTGGCGCGTTTCGTGAACCCGTGCCCCTCGTCCTCGAAGACCATGTACTCGACCGGGACGCCGCGGGCGCGTAGCCGCTCCACGACCTGATCCGATTCCTCCTGCGGGACGCGCGGGTCGTTCGTTCCCTGCACGACGAGCATCGGGCAGCGGACCTTGTCGATATGCGTGATCGGTGAACGCTCCACCAGCTTTGCCCGGTCGGTCTCGAGGTCGCCGATCCAGAGCTTGAGGAAGCGCCGCCAGTTCGGCTGGGCGTGCTCGATCATCGTCACCAGATTCGCGACACCGAACACGTCGACCGCGCACTTCCAACGCTCGGGCATCGTGGTGACGCAGACGAGCGTCGCGAAACCGCCATATGAGCCGCCGTACACGGCGAGGCGCTTTGGATCGATGTCCGGCTGGGAGGCCATCCAGTCCGTGACCGCGCGCAGATCGCGGGCGTCGATGCCGCCCCAGTCACGATGGATCGCCTTCTGCCACGAGAGGCCGTAGCCCGTCGACCCGTGGATGTTCGGGACAACGAGCGTGATGCCGCGAGCGACGAGCGCCTGGAGGTAGGCCATCCGGTCGGGGAAGCCGGGCCGCGACTGACCCTCGGGTCCGCCATGGGGATAGAGGACCGCGGGGGTGCGGCCGATGGCGTGCTTCGGCCGGAAGATGAACGCCGGGATCTCACCGTCGCCTGACGGGATGCGGATCAGCTCCGGCTCGACGAGCTCACGCGCCGAAACGATGCGTGTCGTCTCGAACACCATGCGGGCGTCGCCGGTCGTCGTGTCAAGGACCCAGAGCTGCGGCGCATCGGTCGCTGACGTGCGGTGGAATGCGGCGAGCGAGCCGTCGGCCGAGATGATCAGGTCCTCACAGACGCCGTGGAGCTCGCGCTCGCCCTTCGTCGCACCGTCGCGACGCCACCGCAGCGTCGAGTAGCCATCGGCGTTGACCGACCAGATCTGGGTGCGACCGTCCGCAGCGGAGGCTGCGAGCTCGACGTCCCAGTCGGGCGCGTCGATGACCTCGCGTTGACCCGTCTTTCGGTCGTAGGCGGCGAGGTACAGGTGCTCGCGACCGTGATCGGTCATCGCGAGCGGGCGGCCGTCCGCAAGCCAGCCGGCGGGGACGTTCGAGACATCACCGTCGTGCGGGGTCAGGCACGTCGCGGCACCGCTACTGGGGTCGACGATGAAGAGGTCCTGATCGGTGTTCGCGGACACGCGCATCACGAGGAGCGCCTTGCCATCAGGCGACCACCCGCCGGCGACGTGCCACGCCGGGCCGGAGAGGATGACCCGCTCGGTCGCCTGCTCCACATCCTCGACGACGATGTCCATGTCGGTGGACTCCCGTGCGTTCGATGAGAACGCGACCCGCGAGCCGTCCGGTGAGACGGCGTTCCACGACAGGAGGCGCTGGACGCGCTCGCCTTCGGACCACGACAGCTTCTCGACGCGCTCGTCGGAGCGCGCGACGTACAGCTGATGGAGCTCCGTGCCGCCGCGATCGGCCGCGCCGATGAGGTCGCCCCGCTTCGACCACGCGAGCGAACGCAAGGCGGCGTCATCGACGCCGAGCGCGGGCGAAGGCGTGCCGTCCTTGTTGAGGGGCAGCGTCCAGGCCGAGTACGTCCCGGCGCCGAGGTCGGCGATGAACGCGAGGGTGCGGGCGTCCGGCGACAGCGCCAGCCCGGAGCGGCACGAGAAGCGCCGCGTGGTGTGCGGGAGCGGGATGATCCGCTCGCGTGGCTCGAAGTCGGAGATCGGTCGGGCCATCGGACGGAATGTAGCCCTGCGCGCCGAACCTATGCTCCGAACATGGCCGCGTTGAGCGATCCAGCCCGGGCGGTCATCGAGGCGAGCCGCGCCGCTGCGATGATCACCACGAGGAAGAACGGGACCGCGCACGCGGTCCGGGTCGGTGTCGCCCTGGTCGAGGGGAAGCTCTGGAGCAGTGGGACCGCCGACACGGAGAAGACCGAGGAGGAATTCCTGCGGGTCATGGCCGACGAGGGCCGCCTGTTCTACGAGTTCGACGTCGTCCGCGAGTACGGCCTCTTCACGTAGCCACCGTCCCTAATTTGCCAGAAGGTCGACCATGTCCTGCGCGTTGGTGACGGCCTTGTCCGCGTAGCAATTGTTCATGAGCACGTGCACTTCATCGGCACCCTCGGCCAGGTGCTCGATCTTGCCGAGCCACTCGGCAAGCTCCTCCTTCGAGTACGCGTAGTCGAAGCGCTCCGCCGCGCTGATGCCCTTCTTCTTCCAGTTCTCGGCGTTGCGGCCGTGGAACCGCACGATCGCGAGCCGGGCCGAGGTCACTTCCGCGACGGGGGGAACGCTCGACGGGAAGCCCTGCGGTCCGTCGACCGCCACATAGGTGAGGTCGTGATCGGAGAGGAACTTCAGCGTTTCGGTCCGGTTGCGCTCGCTCATCCACGTCTCGTTGCGGAACTCGACCGCGAGGCGGTCGTCGGGCAAACGCTCGCGGGCGTGCAGGATCTCGTCCTTGTTCTGATGTGAGATGACGAACCAGTCCGGGTACTGCAGCAGCACGGCGCCCAGCTTCCCCGCCTTGCGGAGCGGGTCGAGCGAGATCCAAAAGCGGGCATGGATCTCGTCCCGGATCTCCGCCGGGAGGTCCTTCGGGTACAGCCGCGCTTTCGCCTGCAGCTCGATCGGGAGGGTCTCGCGGATCGCCATCGGCAACCGCTTCGGATCGATCGGGTGCGTCGTGATGGTCCCGAACGCCTTGAAGTCCATCGTGAAGCCGTCCGGCGTCCGGTCGGTCCAGAGCTGCGCGGTCTTCGGATCGGGCAGGGCGTAGTACGCCGCGTCGTTCTCGACCACCGGGAAGCGCTCGGCGTAGAAGCGCAGCCGCTCGTCGGCCTGCTTGGCGATCCTCGGCGGATACCACCCGGACGCAATGAGCGTGGGGTCGGTCCAGCCGCACGTGCCGACCCTGATCTTCGAACCGGCTATTCAGCTTTCTCCGGGTAGAGGTTCGGGTCGAGCTCCGACGCCTTCGCGCTGCGCTGCGCGAGCGCGAGCACCGCGACACCGAAGATGACGAGGAAGCCGACGAATGAGTAGATCTGCGCGCGCCCGCTGGAAATGAATGCAAGCGCGCCGAGCCCGAGTGTGATCGCGTAGATGAGGAGCACGGCCTGCCGGTGCGAGAGTCCCACGTCCAGCAGCTTGTGGTGGAAGTGGCCCCGATCCGGTGCGAAGGGTGCCTGACCGGTGAGCATGCGGCGAATGATCACGTAGAAGGTGTCGATGATCGGCACGCCGAGGACGAGCAGCGCCGCCGCCAGCTTTGCCGTCCCGAAGATCGAGAGCACCGCGAGCAGGGTGCTGATGAACGCCACACCGGTCGTGCCGAGGAACAGCTTTGCCGGATGGAAGTTGAAGAGCAGGAAGCCGGC
>JANLWM010000300.1:0-16651 GCA_031364525.1 Chloroflexota bacterium
ACTCGGGCTGCGCCGACGGGACCTGGAAGAGCGCCTGGAGCGCGCTGGCGGGGTCGCCGTCCGCGGTGCGGAAGGCGATCTCGGAGGCGCGCGGACCGACCTCGAGGCGATCATCCGCGAAGAGCCTGATCTCTGGGAGACGCACTTCGCGCTGGGGCTCATCGCGCGGCGCACCGGCGACGCACCGGCCGCAGAACGGCACTTCGGCCGGGTGCTCGAGCTCTGGCCGGAACAGCCCGACGCGCTGCACGAGCTCGGCGTCGCGCTCCTTATGGTCGATCGGACCACCGAGGCGCTGCGGCTCCTCGATCAGGCGGCCCAGCTTCGGCCGAAGGACGCGGGCTATCTCGCGGATGCGGGCTTCGCGCAGCTCCGGGCCGGCAACCTGAAGGCCGCGCGGGATCGACTGGCACTTGCGAGCGAGCTCGACGCGGCCGATCCGATCACGCAGGCTTATCTGACGGAGCTCGCGCGCGTGGAACAGGCCGTGGGACGGTCGAATTGATGCCGACGCGGATCGTCATCGTCGGCGGAGGCTTCGCGGGCCTGCACCTCGTCCGGCGGCTCGAGGGGCTCATGCGCCCTGGCGAGATCGAGCTGACGCTCCTCGACCGCAACAACTACCACCTCTTCACGCCGCTCCTCTATCAGGTCGCGACCGGAGAGCTGCCTCCACATGCCGTTGCGTATCCGCTCCGCCTGCCCATCGCGCATGCCCGCCAACGGTTCGTGCAGACGGACGTCGAAGCCGTGGACCTTGAGCGTCGAGCCGTGCGGACCGCCGATGGCGACTTCGCGTACGACCACCTGGTCCTGGTCCCGGGGGCCGTGACAAATGACTTCGGGATCCCCGGCGTCGCAGAGCACACCCTGTCGATGAAGACGCTCGCCGACGGCCTGGTGGTGCGCAAGCGGATCCTCGAGACCGTCGAGAATGCCGCGCGCGAGACGGATGCCGATCGTCGCCGGTCGCTCCTGTCATTCGTCATCATCGGCGCAGGCCCGGTCGGCGTCGAGCTCGCGTCGTCGCTGCGCGACCTCATGGATCACTCGCTGCGCAGGATGTACCCGGAGATCGACCTCATGCGGGATGCGAGGATCACGCTGATCGACGCCGGTGACCGCGTCGTCATCGCGATGGACGAGCGCCTCAGCCGCATCGCCGCGAAGCGGCTTGCCGAGCAACGCGTGACCGTGGTCCTGAACACGATCGTCTCGGATGTCGAAGAGGGCATCGTCCGCACCAAGGATGGCAAGGAATTCCGTGGCGGCACGATCGTGTGGGCCGGCGGTGTTCGCACGCATCCGCTCGTCGCGGGCCTGGCTGACGCAGCGCTGGCGAAAGACGGACGTCTCATCGTCGACCGGACGTTCCGGGCCGCCCGGGACGACCTCCTGTCGTTCGGCGATGCGGCCTTCTTCGAATGGGATGGCCGACCGTTGCCCCAGCTCGCGCAGGTGGCCGTGCTCCAGGCACCGGCGGTCGCGCGCAACATCGCGCACCTCGTTCGTGGAGAGTCCCTCGAGCCGTACGTCTATCGCCGCAAGGGCGATCTGGTGGCCCTTGGCCAGACCCACGCGGGCGCCGAGCTCGCGAAGTACGGCCACATCGTGCTTGGGGGACTGCCCGCCTGGACGGTGTGGCGAGCGAACTACCTGATGCAGCTCCTCGGCGTCCGTAATCGCTCGACGCTGCTGCTCGAGTGGCTGTTGTCGTACTTCTTCACCCGGATGGTCGCCGACACGCCCTAAGGTCGGGGCGGGCGACGCTCACGGCGCGGTCAGTGCGCCGCCGCCGGCTCCTCCGCCGTCTCGTGCGCGGCGACGACCTTCTCGGCGATATGCGCTGGACACTGCTCGTACGACAGGAACTTCGAGCTGAACGAGCCGCGGCCCCCGGTCATCGACCGTAGCTCGGTCGCGTAGCGGAAGGTCTCGGCCATCGGCACGTGAGCCTTGATCCGTTGGTGGCCCGATCCGGCCGCCTCCATGCCGAGCACGCGTCCGCGACGTGCGTTGAAGTCCGAGAGGACATCGCCCATCTGCTCCTCGGGGACGAGGACCTCGAGCTCCATGATCGGCTCGAGCAGATACGGCTGGGCCTCCTTCACGCAGGCCTGCAGCGCGAGCGATCCCGCGATCTTGAAGGACATCTCGCTCGAGTCGACCGTGTGGAACGAGCCGTCGAACAGCGTGGCCTTGAAGTCAGAGAGGGGATATCCGGCGATGACGCCCTTCTCGGCCTGCTCGCGCACGCCTTTCTCGACCGCGGGGAAGAAGTTCTTCGGCACCGACCCGCCGACGACCCTGGTCGCGTACACCACGCCGCTCCCCGGCGGGAGCGGCTCGATCTCGAGCCAGGCGTCGCCGAACTGGCCATGGCCACCGGTCTGACGCTTGTAGCGGCCCTGGGCGGAGGCCTTCGCGCGGATGGACTCCCGATATGGCACCCGCGGGGTACGGGTGTCGACCTGCACGCCGAACTTGTCCTTCAGATGGTGGACGGCGACCTCGATGGCGGACTCGCCGATCGCCGACAGGATGGTCTCATGCGTCGCATCGTCACGGCGGACGTGCAGCGTGGGATCTTCGTCGATGAGCTTGTGCAGCGCCGTGCCGAGCTTGTCGAGATCCGCCTTGCTCGACGGCTCGATCGCCACGCTGAACGACGGATCCGGGAAAGCGATCGCCGGAAGCTCGATCGGGGAGTCCCGCTCCGTCAGGGTCGAGTTGGTGTTCGAGGCGGCGAGCTTCGGCACCGCGCAGATGTCCCCAGCTCCGACGGCCTCGACGATCTCCTGCTCCTTGCCGCGAAGCACGAAGATCTGGCCGACGCGCTCCGTCTCCTTCTTGGTCGCGTCGAACACCTGGCTGTTGTGGTGGAGCGTGCCGCTGAAGACCCGGACGTAGCTGAGCTTGCCGACGAACGGGTCCGCGATCGTCTTGAAGACGAACGCGCTGAGCTTCTCGCCGGGAGCGACCGCGCGCGCGATCTCCTTGCCGGCCGCGTCGAGGCCGACGATCGCTCCACCCTCTGCCGGCGAGGGGAGCATCTCCACGATGACGGAGAGGAGACCGGCGAAGCCGACCTTCTTCGTCGAGGACGATGCGATCACCGGGATCACTTTGCCCTCACGAACGGCGAGATGCAGCGCGTCGCGTAGCTCGTCGTAGGTCATCTCCTTGTTGTCGAGGTAGCGGGTGAGGAGATCCTCATTCGTCTCGACGATCGCCTCGACGAGCTGCCGGCGGTACTCACCGACGCGCTCCTGCTCGCTCTCCGGGATGTCGCCGCCCATCGGGTCCTTCGGCCCCTTGAGAACGGTCCCGTGCAGCAGGTCGATGGTGGCCGAGACCTCCTGCTTGGTGCCGATCGGAACGTGCAGCGGCACGACTCGGATCCCGTAGGCCTCACGGAGCTGCTTCAGGACGTTGTCGAAGTCAGCGTTCTCGCGGTCCAGGCGGCTCACGAGGACGATGCGTGGGGTGTGCTCCTCGTCGAGCTCATCCCAGACGGACCGCGTGCCCACCTGGACACCGGCCGACCCATCCACCACCACGAGCGCTGCGTCCGAGACCCGGAGGGCCGCGCGTCGGTCACCCTCGAAGTCGGCGAAGCCGGGCGTATCGAGCAGGTTGATCTTCGTGCCGTCGTGCACGAACGCGGCGATGGACAGGTTGATCGTGATCCGACGCTTGTGCTCCTCGGGATCGGTGTCGAGGATGCTGGTGCCGTCATCGACCTTGCCGAGGCGGCTGGTCACGCCGACCAGGTGCAGCAGTGTCTCCACGAGCGTGGTCTTGCCGCAGCCACCGTGGCCGGTCACGGCTACGTTGCGGATGCGCTCAGGTGCGGGCGAAGCCATCTCACTCTCCCCTGGTCAACGGCTGTTCCGCATAGTATTCACACCGATGTCCGGTCATTCCAAGTGGTCCCAGATCAAGCGCCAGAAGGGCGCGAACGACGTCAAACGCGGCGCGATATTCACCAAGATGACCCGCGAGATCATGCTCGCGGCGCGCGAGGGCGGCGGCGATCCCGAGGGCAATTTCCGGCTGCGGCTGGCGATGGATCGGGCGCGCGCGGTCAACGTCCCGCAGGTCAATGTCCAGCGGGCCATCGACCGAGCGGTCGGCGGCGCGGACGGCGCCCAGGTCGAGACCGTCATGTACGAGGGCTACGGCCCGGGCGGCGTGTCGGTGATGGTCGAGGCCGCGACCGATAGCCGGAATCGCACCGCCGCCGAGGTCCGGGCGGCATTCGTCCGTCACAACGGGAAGCTCGGCGAGCCGGGCTCCGTGCAATGGCTCTTCGAGCAGAAGGGCATCATCGAGATCGACACAGCGGGCCGCGACCAGGACGAGATCGAGCTCGCCGCCATCGACGCGGGCGCGGAGGATGTCGAGCAGAGCGCGGGGCTCGTCACCGTCTACACCGCCCCGAACCGTTTCGAGGCCGTGAAGAGGGCGCTCGAGGCGCTGAAGCTCACGATCGTCGAGGCCGACATGTCGATGCGGCCGTCCAACAGCGTCCGCCTCGATGGCGAGCAGGCAAAGAAGGTGATCGGTCTCGTCGAGGCCCTCGAGGATCTTGACGATGTCCAGAAGGTCCACGCCAACTTCGACGTCCCGGATGAAGTCCTCGAGACCGCATAGGGTCATTCTCGGCATCGACCCCGGGACCACCGGGATGGGCTACGCACTGCTCGATGCCGCGACCGATCCGGCCACCGTCATGGACTGCGGACTGGTGCCGGTACCGGCTGAAGCGTCGGCGGCGGACCGGCTCCTCGCGATCGCCGAAGCGCTCGACGCGCTGATCGCCGAGCACGCCCCGTCGGCGATCGCCCTCGAACGGCTCTACTTCAACAAGAACGTGCGCACGGCGATGCGGGTCGCCGAGGCCCGCGGGGTCGCACTCCTTTGCGCCGCCCGCGCGCACCTGATCGTGGCCGAGTACACGCCACAAGAGGTCAAGCTCTCGGTGACCGGCACCGGGAACGCGGACAAGAAGCAGGTGCAGAAGATGCTCGCGCTCGTCCTCGCTCTTGCGGAGCCGATCACCCAAGACAATGTCGCCGACGCGGTCGCGATCGCCCTGACCCACGCGCAGCGCGAGCGTTTCCGCGACGCCGTCGCGCTCGCGCAGTGATCGCGACCGTACGCGGGCGAGTGATCGCCCGGTCCGCGGACCACCTCGTCATCGAGGCCGCGGGTATCGGCTACAAGGTGTTCGTGCCGCGCCATCCGGCGGGGGACGAAGTCCTGCTCCACACGCATCACGTGGTCCGCGAGGACGCGCAGCTCCTGTTCGGGTTCGAGAGCCGGGAGGAGCTCGCGCTCTTCGAGATGCTCATCAGCGTCTCGGGAGTGGGACCGAAGGCAGCCCTCGCCATCCTGTCGGTGTCGCGACCGGTGGACGTGGCGGCAGCGATCTCCGCGGGGGACGCGGCGACCCTGGCCAAGGCACCCGGGGTGGGAAAGAAGACCGCGGAACGCCTCATCGTGGATCTGCGCTCGAAGATGGGCCGCATCGACATCGGTCCGGATGGAGCCGAGATCCCCGACGGCGACGAGGCAGTGACGGCCCTTCGCGCACTCGGCTATACAGTCGCGGAGGCGCAGGCCGCGCTCCGTGCGGTGCCGCCGGCGTCGAAGGCGACAACGGAGCAACGCTTGGCCGCCGCACTGCGGGGCAGGTAGAAGGGAGCTGGACCTATGTCGTTCCTACGCGAAGAAGAAGGTCAGGGTCTCGTGGAGTACGCGCTCATCATCGCCGTGATCGCGGTCGCCGTGATCGTGGCCATGCTGTTCCTGCGCGATCAGCTCAGCAATCTGTTCTCGAACGTCGGCAACAACCTCACCTGAGAACCCGGCGGGCGGTGGACGAGCGGTGTCGGCCTAGCCGAAGCGGCTAGTACGAACGTTCGGTGGTCTCGGTCCGCGGCTGGGCGTACAACGGCACTGGAAACGGGGCCGGCCTGGGCGCGGGAAGGAGCCCAGCAGTGTCGTTCTGGCGTGACGAAGAGGGCCAGGGACTCGTCGAATATGCACTCATCATCGCCGTCATCGCCATCGCCGTGATCGTGGCGATGATCTTCCTACGCGGCCAGCTGCAGAACCAGTTCTCGAATATCGGAAACAACCTGACCTAGGACGTGCCCCGGTCCGGCCCCGTTTTCCAGCGTGTGGGCTCATTTGGTACACTTTCCCTTGGCGGACGGGGGACCCCGTCTGCCGCTCGAGCCGTGAAGGTGGGGCGACCCACCTTTTTTGTCGCCGAAAGCGGACGAGCAAGATGAGAGGGGAGCGTGCCATGAACCGTGAGCTCGTGACCGGTCTCGCGCAGCTCTCCGCCGAAAAGGGCCTCCCGAAGGAGGTCGTGAGCGACATCATCGCGCGCGCGATCAAACGCGCCTACGGCGCGGAAGAGAACATCGACGTCACGGTCGATATCCAGACGGGCGCGTTCAAGGTCTTCCTGCTCAAGACCGTCGTCGACAAGGTGGAGGACCCGAAGCTCCAGATCCAGATCGACGCCGCTCGGCGGATGAAGCCGGACGTGGCGCTGGGTGACACGATCCCGCTCGAGGAGTCCGCCGCGGCCCTCGGTCGCATCGGCGCGCAAACGGCGAAGCAGGTCATCCAGCAGTCACTGCGCGAGGCCGAGCGCGAGCAGGTCTACGCCGAGTACGCCGATCGCGAAGGCGACATCATCAACGGACAGATCGAGCGCTTCGAGGCCGGCTCCGCCCTCTTCGAGCTGGGCAAGGCGAAAGCGATCCTTCCGCGCAGCGAGCAGGCACCGCACGAGCGCTACTTCGTCGGCCAGCACCGCAAGGTGCTCGTCCTCGAGGTCCGCCGCTCGATCCATGGACCCCAGATCATCGTCAGCCGCGCGCATCGCGGTCTCGTGAAGCGGCTCTTCGAGCTCGAGGTCCCCGAGATCTATCACGGTCAGGTGGAGATCACCGGCATCGCGCGCGAGGCCGGCTCGCGGACGAAGATCGCGGTCCGTTCGCGGCAGCCCGGGCTGGACCCGGTGGGTGCCTGCGTCGGCCAGCGCGGTCTCCGCGTGCAGGCCATCAGCAACGAGCTGGGTGGAGAGCGCGTCGAGGTCATCCAGTACGACGACAAGCCTGAAGAGTTCGTCAAGAACGCCCTCTCGCCTTCGCCGGTCATCCGGGTCGACATCGTGGTCGAGGAAAAGACGGCATACGTCGTCGTCCCCGACCGGTATCTCTCGCTCGCGATCGGTAAGGAAGGCCAGAACGCCCGGCTCGCCGCGAAGCTCACCGGCTGGCGCATCGACATCCGGAGCGAGTCCGAGGTACGGGCCGAGGCCGATCCCGAGCCGGAGCCGGAGCTCGCACTCGTCGAGGCAGAGCCCGTCGCGGCCGCGGTCGAGGAGGATCCGGAGACGATCCGCCACGACCTCGTCGCCGAGGTCGAAGCGGAGTCGCTCGCGGCCGATGAGGACGAGCTGGAGGACGAAGACCGCGCACTGCTCGGCGGCAAGAAGAAAAAGGATCGTCGCTAGGCCCGCTCCGCAGCGGACCTGCGTCGCGTGCCGCCAGGTCAAAGCGAAACGCGAGCTCATCCGGGTCGTCCGGGACGCGGACGGCCGGCTCTCGGTGGATCTTCGGGGTAAGGCACCGGGGCGTGGCGCGTATCTCTGCCCCGAGGACGCGTGCCTCACGCGCGGCATCGCTGAAGGCTCGCTCGGGCGGGCCCTCGCGGTGACGATCGACGAAGCGACCAGGCTTCGGCTGCGAGACGAGCTCGCCGCCGGTGCCGAGAAACGGAGGACGTAATGCCGAAAGCAAGACCGCGGCGGTTCCCGCCGCAGCGTGGACCCCGCCCCCGCCGCCGGGGCTCGCGCGGCCAGGTGGCGCCCGTGCCGGTGCCGGAAGCCCCGGTCGCGGTCGCCGTCCTCCCGGTCGGTGGTGCTCCCGTGCCCCTGCCGAAGACCCTGCAGGTCGGCGAGCTCGCCAAGACCTTGGATGTCTCCGTCGTCGACGTGATCCGCGCCCTGGTGAACATGGGCGTCATGGCGACGATCAACCAGACCATCGATTTCGAGACCGCGTCGCTCGTCGCGAACGAGGTCGGCATGGAGGTCGTGCCCGAGGAGGAGCTCGTTCCCGAGGTCGAAGAGACCGAGGAGCTGGCCCCGATCGGCAAGGAGATCCTCTGGACCGACGACGACAGCTCCAAGATGATCACGCGTCCGCCGGTCGTCACCATCGTCGGGCACGTCGACCACGGCAAGACCAGCCTGCTCGACGCGATCCGCGAGACCAACGTCACCGCGCGCGAGGCCGGCGGCATCACCCAGCACATCGGCGCGTACCAGATCGAACACAGCGGCCGGAAGGTCACGTTCCTGGACACACCGGGTCATGAGGCCTTCACCGCGATGCGTGCCCGCGGTGCCCAGGTCGCCGACGTGGCGATCCTCGTGGTCGCCGCGGATGATGGCGTGCAGCCACAGACGATCGAGGCGATCTCGCACGTGAAGGCCGCGGGCGTTCCGATGGTCGTCGCGCTGAACAAGATCGACAAGGCCGATGCCAATCCGGATCACGTGAAGGGCCAGCTCGCCGAATACGGCGTCACGGTCGAGGAGTACGGCGGCGAGACGCCGATCGTGCCGGTGTCCGCGAGGACGAAACAGGGCCTGCAGGACCTCATCGACGTCGTGCTGCTCGTCGCGGACGTGGCGGACCTCAAGGCGAACCCCGACCGCCCCGCGATCGGCCGCGTCATCGAGGCGCATATGGACAAGAGCCGTGGTCCTATCGCGACCGTCCTGGTGCAGACCGGGACGCTCGAGCGAGGCGACCTCATCGTCGTCGGCAAGACGTTCGGCAAGGTCCGGGCGATGACCGACGACAAGGGAAAGAACGTGGGCCGCGCCGAGCCGTCGCGTCCGGTCCTCATCCTCGGCCTCCCCGACGTCGTCGAAGCCGGTGATGTGCTCCGTGTGGTGAAGGACGAGAAGATCGGGAAGGCCCTCGCAGAGCGCAACGCCCGCGAGCGCGCCGGGACAGCCGGCGGCGATCGTCCGGCGACGCTCGATGAGATGTTCGCCCAGGTCAAGGAAGGCAACGCCAAGGAGCTGAAGATCGTCCTGAAGGCCGACGTCCAAGGCTCCCTCGAAGCCATCAAGGGCGCTCTCGTGAAGGTCCCGCAGGACGAGGTCACTCTCGTCATCATCCACGACGCGGTCGGCGAGATCAGCGAGTCTGACGTGACCCTCGCCGCTGCATCAGGTGCGGTCGTCATCGGCTTCAACAACAAGATCGACGTGCCCGCGAAGCGCGCGGCCGACCAGATGAAGGTCGACGTCCGTCAGTACAAGGTCATCTACGAGCTGCTCGACGACATCCAGAAGGCCCTCACCGGAATGCTCGAGCCGGTCATGGTGGAGAGCATCTTCGGCCATGCCGAGGTCCGCCAGATCTTCACCGCGAACAAGACGACCATCGCAGGCTGCATGGTCGTGGATGGCGTGATGCGACGGGGCGCTCAGGCCCGTCTCCTTCGCGGCCCGGAGGCTGCATGGGAAGGCACCATCGGGACGCTCCGCCGCGTCAAGGACGACGTGCGCGAGGTCGCGGCCGGACTGGAGTGCGGCATCGTCCTCGACGGCCACAACGACGTGCAGGTCGGCGATGTCATCGAAGCGTTCATCGTCCAAGCGAAGCCGCGCTAGTGGCGTACCGGCGATCCGATCGCGTGAACGCGCTGCTGCAGCGCGAGCTCGCGAACCTGATCAGCGAGGAGCTGCGCGATCCCCGCATCTCGTTCCCGACGGTCACGTCCGTCGAGACGACGTCTGACCTTCGGACCGCGCGGGTGTTCGTGAGTGTTCTTGGCGACGACGCCGCGGTGGCAAGCACGATGAAGGCGCTCAACGAAGCCCGCCCGTTCATCCGGCATGAGGTGGGGGAGCGCACGGATCTGCGATTCGTCCCGGAGATCGAGTTCGTGAACGACGGCTCTGCGGCACGGGCTGCGCGGATCGCGACTCTGCTCCGTCAGGCCCACGAAGGTGAGGCGAAACCGTGAACGCGGTCATCGAGGCGCTGCGGGCCGCCGATCGCATCGCGTTGGTCTCGCATCGCGACCCGGATCCGGACACCATCGGATCGGCCATCGCGCTCGGGCTGGCGCTCGAGCGCATGGGCAAGCGGGTCTCGTGGCACTGTGCCGATGTGGTCCCCGACGGCATCAGGTTCCTCGCGGGGTCCGACCGGTACGAGCAGAGCGCACCGCCGGCCGACGTCGACCTGATCGTCTGCCTCGACTTCGGTGAGCCGGCTCGCGCGAAGTTCGATCTCCCGGTCGGCCCGAAGCTCGCCGACATCGACCATCACGCCACGAACACCGGCTTCGCCGACGCCAACTTCGTCGACGTGACGAGCGCGGCCACCGGCGAGATGGTCGGTCGGCTCATCGATGCCTTGGGCACAGGGTGGACCCCGGACATGGCGACGGCGGCCCTGGTCGCGATCATGACCGACACCGGCTCGTTCCAGTTCCCGAACACCGACAAACGCGCTCTCGAGCGGGCCGCGATGTTGCGCGAGGCCGGCGCCGACCTGCAGTCGATCACGTACAACATCTTCCGGAACAAGCGCTTCGAGGCCCTCAAGCTCTGGGGCTTCGCGTTCTCGCGTCTCGCACGCGAGGAGGACGGGCTGCTGGTGTGGTCATGGATCAAGCACGACGACCTGGCGAAGGCCGAAGCGTTGGAAGAAGATCTCTCTGGTCTGGTCGAGCAGATCGCGCGGAGCAAGGGGATGCGCGTCGCGCTCCTGTTCAGCGGCACCCCCGACGCGGTCAAGGTGTCGTGCCGGACGTCGGCATCGGCGCCTTCGGTGGACGCGGCGGCCCTCATGCAGAGCTTCGGCGGTGGCGGGCATGTCCGGGCCGCCGGCGCGCTCATCCCCGGTCTGGAGCACCCCGCGATCCGCCAGCGCGTCCTGGTCGCCGCCCGCGAGGCCCTCGCTCGCGCCCGACAGCCCGTATGAGCCCCATGTGACCTTGGGCCCGAACGGGGTCCTCGCGATCGACAAGCCCTCGGGCTGGACCTCCTTCGATGTCGTCGCGGTCGCACGCCGCGTGATCGGGGCGAAGCGCGTCGGCCACGGTGGCACCCTCGATCCGCTCGCGACCGGGCTCCTTCCGCTGCTGATCGGGCCGGCCACGAAGTTCGCCGACACACTGCACACCGCATCGAAGGTCTATGCAGCGTTGATCACCTTCGGTCACGAGACCGCGACCGATGACCGCGAGGGCACGCCGACCCGCATGGCTGACGTCCCGCGGCTGTCCGTTGCCGAGCTTGACAGCGCGCTGGCTCCGTTCCGCGGTGAGATCGCCCAGGTGCCACCGGCCTACGCCGCGGTCAAGGTGGATGGGCGCCGGGCGTACTCGCGCGCCCGCAGCGGTGAGACGTTCACGCTCGCGCCGCGCCCCGTGACGATCGAGCGCCTGGCGATCGCGAGCTGGGAGGCGCCGGCCCTCCGGCTGCTGGTGGTCTGCTCGACCGGGACGTACATCAGGTCGCTGGCCCGGGACATCGGCGTCGCCATCGGATCAGCTGCGCACCTTGGCGGCCTGCGGCGGCTCGCGGTCGGGGGGCTCACCGTGGATGACGCGCTGACGGTCGAGACGCTCCGCGGCACGCCAGCTGCGACGTTCGTCCTGCGGGAAGCGGACGACCGTATCCTCGCCTTGGCGGAGCGGTTCCGCACCGAGCAGGCCGAGGCGATCCTGTCCACGTGGGGGAGACGCACGGAATGATCATCCGAGCAGTGGAGCGGGCGGCCCGCGGGCTCCTTGAAGCGTGGCGCGGTCTGTCCGTGGATGCGAAGGTCGTGGCCGTCCTCGCCGGCGGGAACTGGCTGCTGCTCTTCGCGAACCACACCACGGTGGCCGCGACGTCCGACGAGACGATCTGGCGCCTCTTCCCAAGCATCGCCGGGCCGATCTTCCTCCTGGTCGCCGGCGCCGTTGCGTTCGGGTACCCCTGGCGCGACCGGAGGTCCGGCGCGTCGTTCACGCCACGTCGGCGCTGGCTGCATCTCGCCGCCATCATCGCGGTGTTCGTGGTCATTCCGACGATCGCCTCCATCGTGTTGCGCGAGACCGGGAAGCCGTACACGTACGTGCATGACGGCGCGCTCATGATCGAGGAGGCCTCCCGCAAGCTGCTCGCCGGGCACAATCCGTATGCGACCGACTACCTCGACACGCCGCTCTACTACTGGCCGATGGTGAACAACCCGGCCCTCTATCACCTCACCTACTTCCCGTTCCTGTTCCTGGTCACGATCCCGTTCGTGTGGCTGTTCGACCACCTGCGGGTCTTCTGGGACCAGCGGTACCTCTATCTACCGGCGTACCTTGGGACGCTCGCGATCCTCCCGCTGTTGGCCAAGCGCACCGACCACAAGATCGCGCTCGTCGCGCTCGTCGGCCTCAACCCGCAGCTGTTCCCGTTCGTCATCGAGGGCCGGAACGACTTCTTCGTTCTGCTGTTCCTGTTCGGTGGGATCGCGCTCCTCCAGCGCGAGCGCCGGGCATGGGGCGCGCTGGCCATCGCCGCGGCGGCGGCCGCGAAGCTCCATGCCCTCTTCCTGTTGCCATTCCTGGTCATCTACCTCGTCGCCACGCGAAGGCCGCGGACCGTGAGCGACGCGCTCCGCGCGCTGACCCCGCTGATCCCTGCCGCGATCCTGCTGGCCGTGACCTTTGCACCGTTCCTGCTGAGCGACTGGGACGCGTTCTACGACGACGTCGTGCGCTACAACGCCGGCGGCGCGGCGTGGACGTATCCGATCTCGGGTATGGGATTCTCGGCGCTGCTCCTCCAGCTCGGCGTCATTTCATTCCGGCAGGCGGACTTCCCGTTCGCGGCCATCGAGATCGCTGTCGCGCTACCGATAGCGCTGTACACGATGTACCGCCTGTGGCGCGAGCCCACGCTCGCCCGAATGCTCTGGGGCTACGCCCTGACCCTGCTCGCGTTCCTGTTCTTCGGCCGCTACTTCCAGGGCAACTACCTCGGCTACATCCTGGCGGTGGCCTCGGCGATCCCGATCTTCCTCGCCGAACGGCGACCCGCGAAGAAGAGCCGCGGGCGACGGGCGCCCGTGGCACGGCCGGTCATCGCGACGCCGGCCGAGTGATGTACGGGCTTCAGGGAAGGATGGTGGCGAAGCCCGGTCAGCGGGACGCGCTGATCGCGCTCCTCCTCGAGGCGTCCCGCGGCGCGCCGATGGCCGGTTGCCGGCTGTACATCGTGAGCGAGATCCCCGCAGATCCGGACGCGATCGCCATCACCGAAGTGTGGGACGATCGAGCGTCGCATCAGGCTTCATTGCAGCTCGAGAGCGTTCGCGTTCTCATCGCGAAGGCCCGCCCGCTCATCGCCGCGATGGAGCGACCGGTCGAGCTACGGCCCGTCGGGGGCCAGGGACTGGACTGACTCGCCTCAGGGTCTGTCCGCATTGCCCAGACCACCCAGGTCGGGGCCGCCGATCCGGACCGTACCGGCCGAAGCATCGACAAGGTCGAGGGTGATCCCGGGTGCGACCGTCACGACGCGCGGCACCCCGCCGGACAACGCCCGCGCCCCCCGCTCGTAGATGACGAAGGTCGTCGGCTCGTCGAGCCGGAGATCGAAGGTCGCTCGGGCTGCGGCGTTGCTGTAGCGGACCTGCCGGTCGGGCAGGTAGTAGCTCGCGACGAGCGCCTCGGCGGAAGCGAGTACGAGGGTCGTGGCCGCGGGCAGGCCGCGGATGTAGGCGGTCTTCGCATCGGTCGCGCGATCGTGCGCGACGAGCGAGGCCCGCGAGAACACCGGATCGTCGCCGACCAGGAACAGACCGGCGCCGAGGACCACGCTCGCGAGCGCCGTCGTGATCGCCGCCCGGTGCAGCTGTGGGCCCCGGGCAACAATGGGTCGCAGGAGCCACGCGAGCAGGCCGTACAGCCCCGGCACAAGTGACAGGACGAAGCCCCATTCGCCGATATGAGCGAAGAGATAGAAGGACAGTGCCGGCAGGAGCCAGAGCCCGAAGAACAGCGCCTCCCGCTCGTCCCCGAGCCGCTGACCACGGGCGGCGGCCAGCGCCCGGGCGAGCCCGAGCACGATGACCAGCACCATCAGGGCGAGTCCGGCCCACAGCAGCGAGTCGCCGACAAGGACCGCGTTCAACACGATGGATCGCTCCTCGTTCGCACTCACGCCGCTCAGGCCCACCAGCTGGGTGAGCGATCGGGTCACGTACGCGACCGGTCCATCCGAGAGCAGCGCCGACGGAATGAACCATGCCAGGCAGCCGAGCACCAGGGCACCGGCGGCCGCGATCCGGGTGCGCGCCACGGCCGGAACGATGAGCCACAACCAAAGGGGGAACAGGAAGAGCAGCACGTCCTGACGGAAGCCGGCGAGAGTGCCGTACCCGAGCGACGCGAGCGCGATCCGTTGGATGCCGCCGTCCCGCGCGTTTCGGAAGATGAGGGCGAGGCCGGTCATGATCGGCGCGAGCAGGATGTACGGCATCGCGACCTCGCCGTGGAGCCACACGAGCGGAGACGCCCCGAAGGCGGCCGCCAGCGCGGCGGAAAGCCCGGCTCCGGCGAAGCGTCGACACAGCAGGTAGCAGAGCGCGACGGCCGCGCCGCTTCCGATGATGCTCACCGCAATAAGTGCGTGGTCGCTATCCAGACCAAGGGCCCGGCCGATGGCGGCGGAGGCGACGTAGAAGATGTAGCCGGGCGGATGGGGCCGCGACCCGGCGAGCATGTCGTCGACATGGAACCCACGCTCGAGCGCACGGGCGTAGAGCACCGAGTCCCACTCCCACAGCCGATCGGCGACGAACGGGACGCGCGAGAGCATCGTCACGATGCCGAGCAGGAGCGCGATCGATCGATCGGGGATCAGCACGCGCCGCCTCACTGGAGCCGAGTCTACGGGCCGATATGCTTGCGCCGTGCGCCCGAGCATCAGCCTCGTCGTGCCCGTCTTCAATGAAGAGGAGAACCTCGCGCACGCCGTCGCTGTCGCCAGCCGCGCGCTCGCGGACTTCACGAGCCAGTACGAGGTCATCCTCGTGGATGACGCATCCACCGACGGGACCCCCGAGATCATCCGCGGCCTGGCAGGGTCCGATCCGCACATCCGGACGCTGAGGCACGACCGGAATCAGAAGCTCGGCGGCACGCTGCGAGACGGGTTCGGGGCCGCGTCGATGGATCTCGTCCTGTACATGGACGCAGACCTCCCGTTCGATCCGCGCGAGATCGGACGCGCGATCAGCGCGATGGAGGTCACCCGGGCCGACATGATCGCCGCGTATCGCTACGACCGGACGGGGGAGGGACTCCGGCGGGCGATCTACTCCTACGTGTACAACGGGATCATCGGCGTGCTCTTCGGTTGGCCGCACCGCGACATCAACTTCGCGTTCAAGCTCATGCGCCGCGAGATCCTCGATGCGGTCGAGCTGCGGTCGGAAGGCTCGCTCATCAGCGCGGAGCTCATCACGAAGACCAAGAATCTCGGATTCACGGTCCAGCAGATCGGGCTCGACTACTTCCCGCGGACCCGGGGCCGTTCCACCCTGTCATCGCTCGGCGTGATCGGGAAGATCTTCCGCGAGCTCGTCGTCCTGTACCCCGAAATGCGGCACCCGCGCCGCCGAGCGCCTCGCGTCACGGCCCGGCCGGCGGAGGACCGCGCTCCGATCTGACCGGATCGGGGCGTCCGCTTTCAGCACAGTCGGGCCCGTTCGGCTAGACTAATGACGAAAACGAAGATCTAAGAGATCTAGGAAAGGACAACGGGTGCCGCTCGCAGACGCCGCTCCACAAAAGAGTGAGGTCATCAAGGCCCACCGCCAGCACGAGACGGACACGGGATCGCCGGAGGTCCAGATCGCGCTCCTCACAGAGCGGATCAAGCATCTGACCGATCATCTCCGCACAGCCGCGCACGACAATCACAGTCGGCGTGGATTGCTCATGATGGTCGGACAGCGTAGGCGGCTGCTCGCGTACCTTCACCGCAAGAGTCCCGAGCGCTATCAGGAGATCATTGGGCGGCTCGGCCTGCGTAGGTAAGCGACACCGCAGCTAGCACCCGAGTGCACAGATTCATGGCAGTCACACGTTCTCAGGCGACCATCAACGACAAGCCCCTGACCTTCGAGACCGGGAAGTACGCGCGCCAGGCCGGTGGCGCGGTCACCGTCCGCTACGGCGACACGATCGTCTTCGCTGCGGGTACCGTCGCAAAGACGACCCGTCCGGGCATCGACTGGTTCCCGCTCACGGTCGACTTCGAAGAGCGCCTGTACGCCGCCGGGAAGATCCCCGGCTCGTTCCCGCGCCGCGAAGGCCGTCCGTCCGAGGAGGGCATCCTTACCGCCCGGCTCACCGACCGCCCGATCCGCCCGCTCTGGCCGAAGGGCTTCAAGAACGACGTCCAGATCGTCGTCTCGGCGTGGTCGAGCGACCAGGAGAACGACTACGACGTCCTCGCGGTGAACGCCGCGTCGGCCGCGCTCCACATCTCGAATGCTCCGTTCGAGGGTCCGATCGGTTGCGTTCGCGTCGGCACCGTCGATGG